>CAYWBD010000212.1:0-3697 GCA_964456315.1 uncultured Thermoflexus sp. | reverse complement strand
CACTGGCCGGCAATGTACAACACCAAGTTCCGGAAGCGGACCTCATCAAACTGCGGCGTGAACGGAGGTTTGATTGCGGTCATCGTCGTCACTCCCGTTGGCCACCCGCGCCTGCGTCGGAGCGCACAAAACTGGTCTGAGGGCGGGACAGTGGGCCGGACCCGGCTCCCGCTGCCAGCCCAAGTCTAGCTGACATGTCGCGGCCAGATCCGGAGAGCGACACTGCGTATCGTCCCTTACTCCCGCGGCAGGCCCAGGCCGCGCTGGGCGATGATGTTCTTCTGGACCTCGTTGGTGCCCGCCAGGATAGGCCCCGACGTGTACGAGAGCCGCAACTTAAGGATGCGCCCGCCCAGCTCTGCGTACGTCGACCCCGGCTCCAGCTGCCCGTACATGCCCAGCAGCTCCAGCCCCCATTCGTGCACGCGCAAGTTGACGTCCGAGCCCCAGAGCTTGCTCATCGAGGCCTCGGACACGGGCGACTCGCCGCGCCCCTGCCGCCACGCTGCCTCGTAGGTGATGAGGCGCGCCTGCTCAATCTCCGCCTCGAACTCTGCGAACCGCAGCCGCACAGCCGGGTCACGGGCAAGGATGTGCATGGCACCCTCTCCCCGGCCCTCTCCCGTCGAGGGAGAGGGGGCACTAGAATGACGCGCTGGTGTGTCACCCGCTCCCCGGCCCTCTCCCGTCGAGGGAGCGGCGGCACGAGAATGACGCGCCGTCTCCGTCCCGCCGGGGCCCACCCGGGCGAACTCCTTGAGCTCGTCCAGCGTCCGCTGCGCCCAGGCCACGTAGTCGATGTTCGCCCGCTCGTAGTTCAACAGCGCTGTGCCCACCCGCCAGCCGTCGTTCAGCGGGCCGACCATGTCCGCACGGGGCACGCGCACGCCGTCGAACAGCACCTGGTTGAAAGAATGCGCCCCGGCCATGTTGACGATCGGGCGCACGCTGACGCCCGGCGACTTCATGTCGACCAGGAACATGCTGATGCCCCGGTGTTTGGACACGGCAGGGTCCGTCCGGGCGAGCATGAACATCCAGTCCGCCCGGTGCGCGAGCGATGTCCACACCTTGCCGCCGTTGATGACAAAGAAGTCGCCGTCAGCGACGGCGCGGGTCTGCAGCGACGCCAGGTCAGATCCGGCGTCAGGCTCCGAGTACCCCTGGCACCACTGCACCTCAGCGCGGGCGATGCGTGGGAGGTGGGTGCGCTTCTGCTCGTCGGATCCCGCGGCCATCAGGATGGGGCCGATCATGCGCGTCCCGAAGCGGTCGTTGCCAGGCGCACGCCGGTAGGCCATCTCCTCGGCGAATATAAGCGACATCATCGGCGATGCGCCGCTGCCGCCGTACTCGGCCGGCCACGACATCGTGAGCCAGCCGCGCCCGGCCAGCTCCCGGCGCACGCGCAGCGTCAGCGCCCAGTGGCCATCGTCCGACTCATCGGCAGGCCCGGTCCAGCCAGCAGGGAGGCGGTCGTCCAGAAAGGCGCGCAACTCAGCGCGGAAAGCCTCTTCTTCTGCGGTGAATGCGAAGCGCATAGGGCCCGGCTGCCCTCTGGTGTGGCGACGGCGCTCGCTGGCGACCGTTCGCACTGAGCTTGTCGAAGGGCGGACTCGATTCCAGGCCGCGCGTTCAAGTATGAAGCCTGGCGGCGGCGGGCGAAGCTCGGACAGGGCCCTTCGACAAGCTCAGTGCGAGCGGGTCACTTGGGCGGCGCGAACCGATGGGCGCGGCCCCCTCGACGCTGCCCGTCAGGGCTTACAAGCCGACGGCCAGGCAGGTCACGGTCTTCACGATGCCGGGGACCTTGTGCATGCCCTCGCTGATCAGCGTGCCGACGCTGGGCAGGTCTTTGGCCTCGACGACCGCGATAATGTCGAACGGCCCGGTCACGGGGTCGACGCTCTTCATGTTCGGCATGGGCCGCAATCGCGCGGCAACGTCGTTGGTCTTGCCAACTGCCGTTTCGATCAGGATGTACGCCCTTGTGGCCATGCTTCACCTCGCCGTGCCTGGCGCTGCGCAGGTTAGCGCACCAGCGCGCAGGCTAAGGGCTGCCGTGCGTCCGCCGTGCGTTCGCAATTGGCGGGCACCCAGGCACCGTGCCGGGGCCTCATGGTAGGCGTGGGCGCGCAAGAGTGTCAACGCGCGGTCGGTGCGGCCACCCCTCTCCGTGGGAGGGCGACGGTGAGGGAGAGGGTCGGAGTCAGGTGAGGGACGCTGGATTCCTGCTTGCGCAGGAATGACGCCCGGGAGGGGCCTTCGGCCCTTCGGCGCTGCTCAGGGCAGGCGAGCTCAGGACGAGCGGACGGAGGACCTGCTGAGCAGACGTGGCGCCTTGCTATGATGGGCAATGATGAGCACGCTAACCTGTCTGAGATGCGGCCACCAGTGGGCGCCACGAAAAATCGGCAGGCCGGTCCAGTGCCCGAGCTGCCACTCCCCAGCATGGGACCGCGTGCCCGCCCGAGGCGCCGGACACTTCCAAAGCGTCGCCGCCTCTATGAACAGCCTCAAACGCAGGCGTGTCGTCCGCGACTGGGTGATCTACGGCGCGGTGGCGTACACAGCGCACGAGGAGCCCATTGAGACCCGTGACCTGGACATCCTGGTCACCGTGAGCGGGGACGCGGAGTATTTCGGCAAGGTGTTCCCGGCCCTCCGTGAACTCGGTCCGATCGTTGGAGACGCTGCCACGTTCATGCTCCACGGAGTCCCGGTGCAGGTTTTTCCTGCCACTGGCAACCCCTTATGGGAGGATGTAGTGCGCGGGGCGGTCCCGGCCAAGATCGGCGACCAGAACGTAAAGGTGGCGTCCCGCGAGCACCTCATAGTCCTCGCCCTGAAAGCGTTCAGGCCGGGCAAGGACTGGGGCCGGATAGTCCAACTCCACGCAAAGGCGGACAGGAGGAAACTGGATGCGCTCATCAAGAAGTTCGACACGCGCGGGGAACTCCGACGCCGGCTCGACCGCCTCATCTCCGAGTGATAATTCGGTTGCCGCCGTCGTAGAGAAGGCGCGGATCTGGAAGCAAGGGTGGCGGGAGCAGATGGCAGCGCTCCCGTTCGACGCCAAGCTTGACGTCGTGTGGGAAATGATGCAGGAATCCCGTTCGCACCCCATGCTCCTGTCCACCGCTCCGCCGCCGCCAACCAGGGACCCGGCCTAACCACTGACAACCTGACACGGGACGGCCCGGCCGATTCCGCGTACCGGCGGCGCGCTGGCGCCGGGCAAACCCCGTTCGCCCTGAGCCTGTCGAACGGCGAACGGCCAGAAGTCCCCTCTCCCCGGCAGGGAGAGGGGTGCCCACCGGGTGTGGGCCCGGGTATGGGTCGAAGTCCGGTGAGGGGCGCTGGATTCCTGCTCGCGCAGGAATGACGCCGTGAGGGACTTCGACCCTCCGGCGCCGCTCAGGGTAGGCCAGCTCAGGGCGAACGGAAGCAAGTCCTGCTGAGCGGCCAGGCGCCGTTCTTATCGGTCGCCGTCGCGTCAGATATTCAGGGCCTTCTCGAACCGGGCGGCGCTGCGGAACGGGCCGACCATGGCGAAGACGAGCTTCTCCGGCCGGATAACGGCCTTGCCCACACGCGCCAGGTCCTCGATCTTCACAGAGTCGATCTCGGCGATCATGTCCTCTACGGACCTTATCTCCCCCCGCAGCAGCTCTTGCACGGCGTTGGACGACGCCAC
>CAYWBD010000211.1:0-4283 GCA_964456315.1 uncultured Thermoflexus sp. | reverse complement strand
ACGCGTCTGCCGAGGTCTTGGGCGATGGCGCCAACGTTGCCTTTGATACGTGGGATGTTGTTGTTGGCTGAGCAAATGAACGAGGCCAGGCACTCCCACGGGTCCTGGCGCAGCAGGCGCAGGCCGGGAAACAGCTTCAGCGCGGGGCCGACGCCCACGTCAGCGGCGTACCTGGCGTGAAATGAGGCCAAATCTACGTCGAGGGACAGGTAGCGGGTCAGGGCATCAGGCAGTCCTGCCATCGGGCGTCCGTCGAGGGCCTCGATGAGCAGGCCGCCAACCGGCACGAGGCTGAGCCGCACGACCCGGTCGCCGAGCACGCCGCGATAGCCCGTGCCCTCGGGCCACCACCGGAAGGCCTGCCCGCCGTCCAACGTGGCCGCGAGGTCTATGCACGGCGCGGCGATCACGATTGAGGCCGCCGTGAGCTCCGGCGACGTGGCGTGTGACGGTCCCAAAACGGGCCAGGGGGGCTCAGACCGCCCCCGATTGTGCTCGGACTTCTCCCTCACCCGAACCCTCTCCCGCTGGGAGAGCGGCTTTCGGGAAAGGCGCCCTGCGATGCGTCTGCCCGTCGGTCGCGGGCGGCTGCGGACCGCGAGTCCGCGACGCGGCTCATGGCTCTTCTCCGGAGTTCCAGCCCTCCACCACATCGCCTAGCTCCGCCAGCGTCACACGCCTGACCGTGCACTTTGGCAGCGCCCGCTGGAACGCCACACCGTACTGCTTGGTCAAGATGCGCCTGTCGAGCACGACGAAGGCGCCCCGGTCGGACCGGGAGCGGATGAGCCTTCCGAACCCCTGCCTGAAGCGGAGTACTGCTTCGGGGACTGCGTAGTCGTTGAAAGCGTCCTCATGCAGCTCGGACCGGGCGGCGAATATCGGGTCCGTGGGCACCGGGAACGGCAGCCTCGGCATCAACAATGCCTTTATTGACGGGCCAGATGTACCCCCGTTACCTGTATCGCGCCTGCCGCCCATGTCCACGCCCTCCCATAGGCTGGACGCGCCCAGCGCCACGCAGGCCTGTGTGTCGGCGAGGGCGCGCATGACGCGGTGCGGGGGCCCGTCGGTGCCCTGCGCGACGACGCGCACTCCCTCGGGCTCAAGCAGCGGCACGATCGCCCTGCGAGCCGCTTCGAGGGCGGAGTTCGATGTGAACAGCACCAACACGCGATCTCGCAGCGCGAGCGCCACGCTTGCGATGGCCGCGGCGATGGCTTTGGCGTAGCCGGCCGATCCGGGCTCGGGGATGTCTTCCGGCACGGCGATCAGCGCGGCCTGGCGATAGTCGAACGGCGAGCCCAGGAGCAGCTCGCGGCCGGAATCAAGGCCGATGGCTTCGCGAAACCGGTCGAACCCGCCATCGGCGCTGAGCGTCGCGCCCGTAAGCACGACCGCCCGTTCTCGCTTGAAGAGTTTTTCGCGCAGGATGGGGCCCACCTGTAGTGGTGCGCCGTTCATGGCCACCCAGTCGCCCTTGCCGGAGGACACCCAATAGACCATGTCCGGGCGCGGCTCGGCGACCGCCTGCCTCAGCCCGGCCCGCGCCAGCCCGAGCGCCTCGATAGGAGCCGACACGCTCAGGAGCGCGGCCTGCGCCTCTTCGTTGGGCGGCCCGGCTGCGTCTATGCGTGTGACCATCGAGTTGACGGCCTCGAGGAGCTCGCCGAGCGGTGCGTCCAGGCGCTCCCACGCGTGCTCAAGTCCATCCCACCCGGGCTGCGCCCTGGTCGCCGGTGTGACTCGCAGGTCAGCGCCTTCCTCACCAGGAGTGGCCTGGCCGGCGGCGAACGACCGCAGCGTCTTGAAGAACGGGCCGGTCCGCTCGGTGCCCCGGGTGGCGGCGGTCATTGCCGCAGCAGCGGCGACCGGGACTGCGTTCAGCGCCTGGGCCGCCCCACTGGCCTGCGCGATCTGCGCCAGCCGCGCGATCAGGCCGCGCGCACGGCCCTGCGCGGAAGAAGGCTCGCCCAGCAAGGCGGTGAGTTCGGTGCCGACCTGGGCCTCGGTCACCTGGAAGCCAAGGTGGCGTGTGGCGACTGCCTCCAGGTGGTGCGCCTCGTCGATGATCAGTGCGTCATGGTCCGGCAAGAGCCCTCCACCCATCGCAACGTCAGAGAGCAGGAGCGAGTGATTGATGACGATCACATCTGCGACATCGGCCTCGGCCCTCGCCTTCCGGAGGAAGCAGGGACCCTCAGGCGACGGGCAGCCCTTTGCGCCCTGCGCGGACAGTCGTGTGAACGCAGGCGCGTCGCGGCCCAGGCCGATTTCTGCGCGGTCGCCGGTGGAGGTCTGCTGGAGCCAGAGCAGGCACTTCGCGACGACGCGTGCGTCCTGCTCGGAGGGTGAGGTGTCCTGCGACGCGAAGGCCCATTTCCGGAAACAGAGGTAGTTCGCCCTGCCCTTGAGCTGGGCGGCACGAAGGCCGACCGAGTTCAGCCCGAGCTTTTCGAGCACGGCCAGGGCTGCGGGGAGGTCCTTGGCGAGAAGCTGCTCCTGCAAGTTGATGGTGTTGGTGGACACGATGACGGGCCCGCCCCCGGAAGCGGCGTGGAGCGCCGCCGGGACAAGGTAGGCGAGGGTCTTGCCAACACCGGTGCCAGCCTCTATCACGGTGCTCCCGCCGTTGGCGAGCGCGGCGGCGACCTCGGCAGCCATGTCGTGCTGCTGCGGCCGCTGCTCGTAGCCGGGCAGCGAGGTCTCGATCGCGCCGCCCTGGGCGAACGCGGTCTTGACGGTAGCGACGTACGCCTGGCTGTCCGGCGCGCCGGACCGCTGTCGCTTGCCGGTCCAGAGGGGCCGCGTACGCTTGCCGAGCGCGGCAGGGTCCAGGCCAAACGGGCCCAGTTGCGGACCGGCGCCACGCGCGGGGTGCGCCGCGAGATGACGCCCAGCCAGCGCCCCGACGGTCCAGCCGGGCACCGGTGCGTACCGGCTCAGCGCCGATAAGACGCCGGGCTCCAGCGAACCGAGGCGTCGCTCCAGCTTCAGGAACAGGTCTCTGGTGGCGAGGGCGTCGGAGAGCGCCCGGTGCGGCCGGTCGTGCGCCACAGCATGTCGGGCTGCAAGGCGCTCCAGGCCGAACTCCTGTTCGTCCAGCAGGAGTATGAACGCCAGGTCAAACGTGTCATAAGCAGGCCCTCGCACGTGGATGCCGTGGGAGCGCAAGAACGCGGCGTCGAAGCTGACGTTGTGCCCGACGATGGGGTGGCCGCCGATGAATTCGCGCAGGGCCGGCGCGATGTCGGCGAATTTGGGCGCCGCGTTGACCTCGGCCTGGGTGATGCCAGTGAGGGTCACGACAAACGGCGGGACTTCGCGTTCGGGGTTGACAAGCGAGGCGAATGTGTCGGCGGCCGCGGAGGCCGTCGTCTCGGGCGGCGCGACGACTGTCTCAGGGCCGCCCCAGCGATCATGGCGGAACTTGACGGCGCCGACCTCGATGATGCGGTCAGCGGAGGGGTCGAGGCCGGTGGTCTCGACGTCTACCGCAACTAGGAAGTCGTCGTCGGGCGGGACTGCAAGGCCGGCGCGGGGACGCCGGGGCCTGGGTGAGGTGGTCACTGAGTGGAGCTCGTCCCGGGCCCTGCTCGTGGAGAAAGGGTTTTGGGTATCAGAAGCCGAGTGGAGTGGCGGTTGCGAACCTATCAAGCCCCGGCATTGGACAAGGCCTTCGGGCCGGGCTCCTTACCCTACATCAATCAGGGACTAAAGTCGGCACGGTGACCATGAGGTGGCGGCATAGTCCGGCAGATCAAACACCTGGCCTCGAGGCGCTGGCGAGTGGGCCTCAATAACCGGCGGCGGCGAGGGCCTTCTCGATGTTCAGAGGCGAGGGCTTGGCTGTCCCCGCATCTATCGCACGGACGATGTCGACAGTGCTCCTCGTGACCGGCGTGGCGAGGCCGGCGTTGCCGGCACGGGACGCCACATAGCCGTTCATCTCGTTAATCTCAGTCGGGCGGCCCTTGACGACGTCCTGGGCCATCGAAGGCCGCCAGTTCCCGCCGGGGCGCGAGGCCAGCATGCCGTCAAGCTCCTCAAAGACGTCTCCCCTGCCCGCCCCTGCCCACTTTTCGGCGGGCGCGCCTGCGAAGTCCGGGACCTTGTACCCCAGCGCCAGGCCCACCGCGGCGGTCTCCTGGGCGAGGCGGACGGTGATTTCCCGGCCGCGCCTGCCGGCGGCGAGCTCCGCGGAGCCCAGGCCGGACATCGCGCTGACCGGGTTGCCCATGGCGTTGGCGCAGAGCTTCGACCAGCGTTCGCCCCAGAGGTTG
>CAYWBD010000210.1:0-3174 GCA_964456315.1 uncultured Thermoflexus sp. | reverse complement strand
CTGGTGACAGACGAAACAAAGATCATCGCCCGCGACAACGGCGCCCTCAGCCCGGCCCAGCTCCAGATCGGTGACGTTGTGCTCGAGGGGCAACTGCGCACAGTCGAACTGGGCGGCCAGACATACGGCGTCGCCGTTGTGATGGTCATTGGCGTGGCAGAGATCGAGACAGTCAGGGGCCGGGTCGCCCGGGTGGACGCGGCGACGGGCACGCTCGTTGTTGCCACGGCCAGCGGCCGTGTGGAGCTTCATGTCCCGGACCCTGCTAAAAACGCGTCAATGTTCAAGGATGACCGCCCGATCGAGTCGCTGCGCCCGGTAGAGGTGGGCGATGTCGTCGAAAGCGCCACGTATGAAACCAGGCGCAACACCATCCTCAAGCTGGCCGTCCTGTCGGCGAACACCGCACGGATCAACGGCAAGGTGGCGAAGGTGGACGCAGCCGCTGGGGTCCTGGTGATCGCGAGCAACGGCGAAGCGGACCGGAGCGTGGAACTGCGGGTCATCCCGGAGACCGGCATCACTGTCAACGGCCGCGAGGCTGAGACACTGCGGGGCGTAGAAGCCGGCGACTCAGCAACAGCTCTGTATGTCTACGAACCGGGCAGGACGGGCCGGGGCATCGCGCTGGTGTTGAACGTGCTAGCTGTGCGGAAGGTCGATTTCAGACTTATTGACCCTGTCCAGCCGGCCGCCCCCATCCCGAACAACGTCGAGACCGCCGTCGCCGGCGTGGTACACGCGATCGACGGGAATGACTGGGTCATCGGGGACTACAAGTTCATCGTGACCGGCGGCACCCAGTTCTACGGCGAAAAACCAGCGGTCGGCCTGGTAGCCAAGGCCGCTCTTTACTCCACTGGCGACGGCCCGTTTGTGGCTACTGCGGTGAGCGTTGCAGCACGCCCCGCCGACAGCCCGGTCACGAAGCCGGCAGACGGGCGCCCGGCGACGCCGACGGTTGCGCCGGTCCGGGTAACGCCGGTTACTGCGACACCGCGGACCGACAGCGAGCTGGGCAAACTGGCAGGCCGCCTCGTTGACGCCGTTGAATACGTCATCGTCATTGGCGACCAAAAGTGCCGGATAAGCTCTGATGCATATGTCGTCCTCCTGCGCCAGCTAAACGCGGGGCCCCAAGAAGTCAATGAGTTCCTGCGCGAGCACGAAGTAAAGGCTGAGGCCGCGGTGATCATGTCAGCGGGCGGCATATGCCTTGTCGAGAAGATTGAGGTCGAGGTGTAGGAAGGCTCCAACGCCGAGTCTGGGCAGTATTAAAGAGCACCCAGACAATGCCAGGCGCCCGTTTTCCGTTGAGGTCCTGAAGCAAGTTGGCTCTGTTGCCATGATCGCTGGAGCGATCGTCATCCCGAGCGGAGCGGGGGACCTGGGGTGGCGAGGGTCATCTCCAATAGGGCTGCCCCGCCCCAGATGCCTCGCCTCGCAGGCCCGGAATGACGGGCATGGCATGAAGTCAACAGAGCCAGGCAAGTTCAGGATGAAATTATCTGGGTGACCGCTAGCTCCCGTCAGCGGCCTGACCGCGTCGCCTGGTCCGCCGCCTTCCGCAGCCGCACCCGCGCCGCGACGCGCTCCTGCGACTCCAGCGTCAGCGTCAGCGGGACCGCCATGGCTATCGCCACCACCAGTATCCCGAACGCCAGCCTGTAGCTCCCCGTGGCGTCCCACATCGCGCCCGCGAACACCGGCCCGGCCGCGCCGAACAAGGCGCTCACGGAGCTGGTGACGCCAAGGATCGAGCCGTAACTTTTCCTCCCGAAGTAGTCGGCCAGGATGGCCAGTCGCAGCGGGACCGACGCCCCGAACCCCAGGCCAAACCCAATCACGAACACCGGCAGCGTCCAGGCCGCGTGGAACTTGAGGTCGCCAGATTCGAAGTTGACCAGCGTCAGGGCCAGCATCCCAACGGTCTGCAGCGCAAATGCCACCGCCAGCAGCAGGCGCTTGTCCATGCGGTCTCCCAGCACCCCCACCAGGAGCCGCCCAGCCAGGTCTCCGAAGGCGATGCTCCCTGCGGCCGTGGCAGCCACCGCAGCATTGACTCCGAAGTCCTTGATCGCAGAGAGGTGCAGGATGTTCGTGGACGTGACCAGCTGTCCAAGGCTGGTAGCCAGCGCGAGCTGCCAGAAGAACCGCAGCCGCAGCGCGTCCCTCACACGGATGTTGGTCTCGCGGGGCGCACGGCCCACCGCCCCGGTACCCGCCGCCCCGTGGGCAGCGGGGCCGCCGTCGGGCAGCATCCCGTACTCCTCAGGGCGGCGCCGCAGCACGAAGATGACGGGGTAGCCTACGATCCAGAACCCCACGCCGACCGCGACCAGCACGTCCCTCCAACCAAACCCGTCTATGGCCCGCACGAGCAGAGGCAGGGTAAACCCGCCGATAGCCGAGCTGGCCATCAGCACCGAAAGCGCGCGACCTCTCGTGCGCACGAACCAGTTGCCGACTGTCGCCACGAGCACGATGAACGTGCCGAACGACATCCCCACGGTCATCAGCGCCATCGCCATGTAGAACTGCCACAGGCTGTTCACCGTCCCCATGAGGATGAACGAAGCGCCCGTGACGGTTACGCCGAAGGCCATCGCCTTGCGAGGCCCGAACTTGTCCAGAACGGTCCCGACGAATGGCGAGATGAGCCCGCTCTCTGTGCGCTGCAGCGAGACGGCGCCCGCGGTGGCGGCGCGGCTCCACCCGAACGTCTGGACTATGGGGTCGAAAAACGCCTGGAAGCCCCGCCAGAACACCGCAGACGTGTACCACTGCACGGCCCCGCCGCCCAGCACGATCCACCAGCCGTAGAAGACCCGGGGCTTCCGGGGGCCCGGGTCAGATGCCATGGCGGTCGAAGAACGACTTGACGGCCGCATCGAACCCTGCAGGGTTGTCGCCGGCGACAAGGTGCCCGGCCCGCTCCACTACAACGGCCTCGCTGCCTGGGACCGCAGCGAGCATGCGCCGCACGGTGTCGGGGGCGACCATGTCGCTTTGCGCGCCGGTCACGAACAGGGTCGGGCAGCGCACTTTCGACAGCGCCTCCCACTGTGGCGCAGGGTCATATGGCGCGGTGAGTCTCTGCCGGCGCACGGCCGGGTCCCATTTCCACGTCCACTTGCCGTCTGGCCGCTGGCGCGCCGTGTGCTTCAGGGAACC
>CAYWBD010000209.1:0-5225 GCA_964456315.1 uncultured Thermoflexus sp. | reverse complement strand
AGCTCGACGGCCTGCTCGAACTCCCGGTCGGTCACGCCATCGCGGATGCGGGCGATCTCCTCCATGATCACCGGCACGGCGTCATGGGCGCGCTTCGGGTCCACGCCCGACTCCACTGCGAACGCGCCGGCGTCCTTGTGGTGCACCGTCCCGGAGTGGATGTCGTAGGCCAGACCGCGCTTTTCGCGCACCTCCTCGAAGAGGCGGCTGCTCATGGACTCCCCGAGCACCACGGACAGCAGGTTCAGGGCGTGGCGGTCTTCGTCAAACATCGACACCCCGTGCATCGCCACCGCCAGGTGCGCCTGCTCGGTCTTCCTGAACTCCACGTGCGCCTTGGGCCCGGACAGGCGGTCGATGGCCGGCATCATAGGCAGAGGCGGGCCGTTCTTGAAGTCACCCATGAGCTCTACGAACTGGTCCACGATCTCGGCGTGCTTTATCGCGCCGGCGACCGAGATGACCAGGTTCGACGCCACGTACTGCTCGTGCAGGTATGCGACCATCTCGTCCCGCGAGATCGCCTCCACAGACTCGACCGTCCCCGCCACGTCCCGGCCAAGCGGCTGGTCTGGCCAGAGGAGGTCATCGATGATCTCGCCCACGCGGCCGGGGGGGGAGTCCCGATTGGCACGGATCTCCTCGTAAACGACCTGCTTCTCCTTCACGATGTCCTCGTCCCGCAGCAGGGAGTTGCGGATCATGTCCACGATGACCTCGATGCCGCGGCGGTAGTGCGGGCGGGCGATCCGGCACCAGTACCCGGTGATCTCCCGGTCCGTGAACGCGTTGAGGATGCCGCCAACGCTCTCGACAGACTCTGCGATCTCGCGTGGAGTTGGCCGTTTCTTCGTCCCTTTGAATAGCAGGTGCTCGAACAGGTGGGAGGCGCCGGCGAGGCGCTCGTTCTCGTAGCGTGAGCCCGCACCGAACAGGAAGTTCAGGCTGACGCCGTACGAGCTGGGGATCGTCGTCGTGATGATCCGCAGGCCCGAAGGCAGCGTCGTCTTCTCGAAGGGCAGGGAAAGTGCGGCGGGCAGCTTGGTCCGGGCCGGGGCATAAGCGCGGCGGGTGGGACGTGCGAGCAGGGGTGTGCGCTTTGTCATGAAAATTCCGTTCGCTCCGGTGGTAGACGGAGAACACTAGCGCGACGGGGTGTTCCGGGCGCGGCGGCTTGACTACTGGTGATGACCCTGGCGGACCAATGTCCGGGGCCCGCCAGGCCGATTGGCCGACCCGCAGGAGCGGTGTCGACGGTAAAAACTCACTTCAAGCGGCTATCGGGGCCCCTTACGGAGCGCCCTGGCCGCGGTAGAAGCGTATTTACTTGCACCGGCCCCGGTCAAACTTGGTGTCACCCGCCGAGTTAGGCCCAATCGCAGTGCCTGTTTTGCCTCCCGCGGCCCGAATGGCTGTGCCAATTGCGCCAATATGGCGCTTCAGAGGCATCACCGCGTCCCCAACACGACCCCCAAACAGCGTCGCACGCTCCTGCGTGAACTATCCCCCATCAAAAGTACAATCGCACGCTATGCAACCCGCGACAGAGACTGTCTCAACACCGCCACCTTTGCGGGTCGCCGGCGCGCCCCGTCGCCAGTCGTGCCTCTGGGTAGCGGCGGGACTGTTCGGGCTGCTCACCATTGCCCTGGCCCTCCGCCTCTACGGCATCAACTGGGACCAGGGCGGCCTGTTCCACCCGGATGAGCGCGCCGTGCTCATGCGCGTCAACGACCTGCGTTGGCCGGCCCCTTCGGACGCCGGGGACCTGCTCGACGCTGAGACCAGCACTCTCAACCCCCGCTGGTTCAACTACGGCAGCCTGCCGATCTACTTCCTGAAGGTCATCCAGTCAGCGTCCTCCCCGTTTGTGGACTTGGACCTGTTCGATCTCCGCATCCCCGGCCGGGCCATCTCAGCGGTCGCGGACACCATCACCGTCGCGCTGGTCTTCCTGATCGCCAACAGGTGGTTTGGCAGGCGCGTCGGCTTCCTGGCGGCCGTTCTGTCGGCGGTGGCGGTCATCCAAATACAACTGGCGCACTTTTATGCCTTCGACGGCGTCATGACCACGTTCATCGTGGGCGGCGTCTATTTCTCGATACGAGTAGCGCAGCAGGGCAGCGCACGGGACTCCGCCCTGGCCGGGCTCATGTTGGGGCTTGGGCTGGCCACGAAAGTCACCGTGGCTCCCCTGGCGCTCAGTGTGCTGGCGGCGCACGCCATCTACGCCTTCGGGCGGCCCGGCGACGCGCTGGACCTCCGCGGCGCGGCTCTGCCGGGCGCCGCGCAGCGCCAGTGGCGGGCCTGGAAGGGCCTGGCCCTGGCCGCTGGCATCGGCGTCGTGGCAATGCTCCTCACCCAGCCCTACATGCTGCTGGACGCCAGCACGTTCTCAAAGAACGTCACCGAGCAGTCGCAGATGGTCCGGCGGGTGGTCGACTACCCCTACACCCGGCAGTACGAGGACACTTCGAAATACCTCTACCAGGCCTGGCAGGTTGGCGTGTTCGGGCTGGGCCCGGCGCTGGGGCTCGTGACCTGGGCCGGGTTCCTGGGGGGGCTGGTCGTAGCCGGACTGGCCCGGCGCAAGGCGGACCTCGTCATCCTCTCCTGGCTTGTCCCGTACCTGCTGCTCACCGGCTGGTTCGAGGTCAAGTTCCTGCGTTACATGCTGCCGGCCGTGCCGTTCCTGCTCATTTATGCGGCGCGGTCGTTGTGGTGGCTGGGCGATGGCCTCGGCGTGCTCTGGCCGCGGCGCAGGTGGGTGGCCTTTATCCCCGCGGCCATCGTGGTGGCGCTGACCGCGCACTACGCGCTGGCATTCGTGTCGATGTACCGAGGCCCCCACCCCGCGCAGCAGGTCGCAACGTGGTTCGAGGAGCAGCCGCTTGAGACCGCGGTCGTGCTGCAGGAGCACTGGGAGGAGGGGATCCCCTACGTCGCAGGTCTGCGCTACCCGGAGCGGCTCGGCATTTACGACCCGGACACGCCTGAAAAATTCGACCGCATCGCCACTGAGATGGCGCGCGCCGACTACCTGGTCCTCTACTCCAACCGGCTTTACGCCACAGTCCCGCGCCTGCCGGAGCGCTACCAGCTCTCGACCAGCTTCTATCGCGGCCTGTTTGACGGCACGCTTGGATACGAGCTGGCCTACTCAGCTCAGAAAGAGCGGTCGTTCCTGGGAGTCACCTACCGGGACGACCCGTTTGCTCGGGTGCGCACTGAACTCACCCCGCCGGCCCGATGGCAGCAGGCCCGGGGCGAGGTCGCCACGCTGGACCTGGGCTGGGCGGACGAGAGCTTCACCGTGTACGACCACCCGGTGTCGTTCGTGTTCGAGAACCGCGGGCGGCTGTCAGAGTTCGAGATCGTCGTCGAGATCGGCGGCTTCGCGGTCCCCTCCGTGCCGTCTGAGCCAGCACGGGAGCTGCGGCTCCAGCTAACGCAGGAGCAAGCGGCGGTCCAGCAGTCAGGCGGCACCTGGCGCGACATCGCCTTCCTGCGCGGTCTGCCTGACAGCGTGAGCTGGCTCGTCTGGCTCTTCGCCGCGCAGGCGATGGCGCTCGCCGCGTGGCCGCTGGCGTTCCTGGTGTTCAGGCCGTTGCCTGACCGCGGCTACCTGCTGGCCAAGCCGCTCGGGATACTTGGCGCCGCCACCGTGGCGTGGCTGCTCGCCAGCCTCGGTTGGGTCAAGTTCAGCTCGACATCGGTCGCCATCGGCATCGGCGGGGTCGCGCTGCTTTCGGCGGGTGCATGGCTGAGCATCGGGGGTGAGCTAAAGGCCTTCCTGCGCACCCGCTGGCGGACGGTGCTCGTGTTCGAGGGCCTGTTCCTCCTCGCCTTCCTGGCGTTCCTGGCGGTGCGCGCCGCCAACCCGGACCTCTGGCACCCCTACCGGGGCGGTGAGAAGCCGATGGACTTCGCCTACCTCAACGCCGTCACGAGGTCGTCACTGATGCCGCCGTACGACCCGTGGTTCGCGGGCGGCTACCTCAACTATTACTACTTCGGTCAGTTCATCGTGGCGTCGCTGATCAGGCTGACGGGCATTGCGCCCGCAGTCGCCTACAACCTGGCGGTGCCGCTGCTCTTCGCGCTCACCGTGGCGGCGGCGTTTTCGGTCGTCTACAACCTCGCAGAGCTGACCCAGCGCGCCCGCGGGCTGCCCGCAGGCACGACGCGGTCGCCGCTCATCGCCGGCCTGGTAGCAGCGCTGCTGGTGGCAGTCGCAGGGAACATCGACGGGCTGGTCCAGCTCTGGGAGGCGCGTTTCGACGTCAACGCCGGGTTCGACTACTGGCGGTCGTCGC
The DNA here is from genome assembly GCA_964456315.1 of uncultured Thermoflexus sp. Classification (GTDB taxonomy): domain Bacteria; phylum Chloroflexota; class Dehalococcoidia; order Lucifugimonadales; family Lucifugimonadaceae; genus SHXW01. The sequence goes on along the minus strand of CAYWBD010000209.1, from coordinate 909 downwards.
GCATGATGGCCCCTGACTCGAAGGGCTTCGAGATCACCGAGTTCCCGTTCTTCACGTTTCTGTTCGCGGACCTGCACGCGCACCTGATCGCGCTCCCGTTCGCGCTGCTCGCGCTGGGCCTGGGTGTGTCGCTCTACGCCGGGGCAGGGCAGAGGCTGTCGCGCATACAGACCTGGGCCGCGCTGGGCGCGCTGGGCGTCGTCACGGGCGCGCTCAGGGCCATGAACACCTGGGACTTCCCGACGGCTATGCTCCTGGCGGCGCTGCTGGTCGGGGGCGGGGAGCTCCTTTCGGCGCGGGGGCGTCCCGGACGCGCTCTGCTGGTAGCTATCGGGAAGCTCGCCTTCGTGGCGGTCGTAAGCTACGTGGTGTTCCTGCCGTTCCACCAGAACTTCCAGCTCTTCAACAACGGCCTCATCAAGAGCGAGTGGGTCACCGAGCCCTGGCGGTACCTCGCCATCCATAGCCTGTTCCTGTTCGCGCTGGGCTCATGGGTGGTCTTCGAGTGGCGGTCTGCAGGCCGCGCTGGCCGGGAGCGACTGACCGGCTGGCTGGCTGAGTCTGGCATCGGCGCCAGCTGGGTGCGCGGGGGCGGCATAGTCGCCGCGGCGCTGGCCGTCGCGCTGGCTGGCAGCGGGTACGGCACAGCGGCGCTCATAGCCGCGGGGGTGTGCGTGCTCCTCGTCACCAGCCTGCTCGTGTTTGTGAGGGCTGGGCCGGGCAACCGCCAGGTCGTCGCGGTGGCGATGATGGCCGCCGTCGCGCTGCTCCTCGGGGTCGGCGTAGACCTGTTCACTGTGAAAGGCGACATCGGCCGCCTGAACACCGTCTTCAAGTTCTACTTGCAGGCCTGGGTCCTGTTTGCCCTGGCCGCGGCGTACCTGCTCTGGGTGCTCGGGGCGGGCGGCC
>CAYWBD010000208.1:0-4942 GCA_964456315.1 uncultured Thermoflexus sp. | reverse complement strand
GTGCTTCGGCCACGGCAGCGAGCTGCACTGGATGTCAGCCACCCGCCGTGGCGAGCGCACCTCGGCACGCAGCATGAGATCAGTGGCAGATGCGGTCACGGCTCTTGTATCGGTCTTGGTACAAGACTCGTATAATGTAGGTACTAGACTAGTCTTATACATGTATAGTCCATCTATTGAACTGCGGACAAGGTCGTGTTAGCCTCGGTTCGTCGACCGGCGATTAGGCAGGCGCTGCCCGGCTAACGACTCACGCCAGGCGTCCTACGGCAGCTGTCGCTGAGGCGATGGAGCCCGTCGTAATGTTCGCCAAACGACTGCTGGCGGATCACCGCATCCGGCTGGTGTTGGTCTTAAGATGAGAGCAAAGACTGGAGCAATGGCGTAAATGGTGCGTAAAACAGAAAAGATGCTGGAAGCCGAACGCAAGCTGAAGCGTCCCCTGGAAAAGGCTTTGCCGGAACTAGTCAATGAGCTGGGCCTGACCGGCGCAGCGAAGCGTATTGGTGTCAGCAAGGCGACGCTCGGCTACTGGCTACTCAAGTTTCAGATCACCGTGCGCCGTGTCGCGCTAGCGCCCGGTGACCAACTTGAGGTCAAAAGGGTAAGCAACCCGATTCAGTAGTTGTGCGGTCCGACCCCGGCCGACGCGCCGGCCGCTGGTGCTGGTGCGGGAACTGCACTGTCCAGCCAGGAATTCTGCCGTTGGAGTCAAGGCGCGATCCTGAAACAAAGTCAGGAAAAAACGTCCCGGATCACCGGTAGGTGGGATCGCTTCAGGATCACCGAACAGCTTCCCCACGGCTGGCGCCGACCGGCGGAAACGGGCCGGGGCCTGCGAGGGTTCATGACGGACGGCGTCATCCTTCTCAGGCGACCTTGGCCCACTGAGTGAAATAGCTCACAATATGATCCCTGGGCCGGGCGCCGCGGGCCAGTCGACTGGACGGTACCTTTTCAGCGCTGTAGATATCAGCGGCTTCCCGGTAACACGCGTCGTTGAATCTCACTCCTCATGGAGGTATGACAGCAGTGCGGACGATCAAGTTGCTGGGAGTTGTTGTGGCCGCTCTGGCAGGCGCCGCGGCCCTTGTGGCGTGTTCGGAAACGGTTCAGCCAACGGCGGTCCCGCCGGTGTTCAACCCGACCCCGGCCTCCAACGTCGCGGCGACATCGACACCCGGCGTGGCACCGACGCGGGGTCCCGATGTGGGCGTCCCGGCGGGCGACGCCTCTCGTGGCCAGTCGTTGTTCACCCAAAACGGCTGCTCTGCGTGTCACACCACCACTGGCGTCAAGCTAGTCGGCCCAGGGCTGGCGGGGATCTACGACCGCGCGGCGGCTAGGGTTGCCGGCCTGTCGGCGGATGCGTACATCGAGCAGTCCATCCGTCAGCCGGGCGCGTTTATCGTGCCTGAGTTCCCGAACGTGATGCTCGCAACCTTCGCCAACCTGCCTGCGCCGGACCTCGCTGACCTCATCGCTTACCTGAAGACCCTGAAGTAACGCCGGACGAGACCCTAAGCGTCGAGGAGCACCCCGGGGTTCATGATCCCTTGGGGGTCCACTGACTTCTTGACTGCGCGCATGGCCTCAGCGAACAGGTTGGGTCGTTCTCGGTCGTACCACGGGCGGTGGTCCCGGCCGACGGCGTGGTGGTGTGTGATGGTGCCGCCAGCGCGTATTACAGCATCTGAGGCTGCGCGCTTGATTTCCGCCCAGAGCTCCAGCTCGGCGCCGGGCCGTCCGAGCCCTGCAAACGAGTAGTAAGGCGCCGGGCCATCCGGGTAGACGTGGGTGAAACGGCACGTCACCCAGCCGCCACCGCAAGTGCGGCGCAGGGCGTCAAGCACCGCCTCACGGACCGTGTGGTCGAACTCCGGCCAGCGGTCCCAGGTGACCGCGGTCTCGAAGGTGTCGTTGATGAGTCCCAGGCCAAGCATCGTGTTCCAGGCGTAAGGCATTTGCAGGAACGACGTTCGCCATCTGGCGGCAGGCCCCAAGGCGCGGTCCGGCCGGTCTTCCTTGCCGTCCGCGACCACTGTTCCTGTGTCGTCGACCCGGCCCCCGTGCTGGTGCGCGAGACGGAGCGCCTGGCCGATCAGGTCACCTTGCGGGACATCTGACGACTCGAAGCCGAGCACAAGCAGCGCATGCCGGCCATCCAGCCCGGCGGAAAACTGCGCCTCTCCTTCATCAAGCACCCTGCAGTTGGCGGGCCACAGCTTCGCCTGGACGATCGCCCTCGCCGCGTCCGTCGCTGCTGAAAAGGAGCCGAACGTCACCGCAGCGGAGGCTCGGTATACCGGCGCAGCCTGCACCCGCACCCACGCCTCCGTGATTACTCCGAGAACGCCTTCGCTGCCGGCAACCAGTCGGTCCGGGCTCGGGCCGGCGCCGCTCCCTGGCAGCCGCTGTGACTGCCACACACCCGCGGGCGTGACCATACGGACCGACTCTACGAAATCCTCGATGTGGGTCTGGTTGGTGGCGTAGTGGCCCGCCGACCGGGTTGCGATCCATCCGCCCAGGGTCGAGAACTCGAAGCTCTGCGGGAAATGCCGCAGCGTGAGCCCGTGCGGCTTGAGGGCGGCCTCGATCGCCGGCCCGAACGCACCGCCCTGGATGCGCGCGGCCCGAGAGACCGCGTCCACCTCCAGGATTTGCCCCAAGGCCGACATGTCTATGCAGACCGCGCCCTCGACTTGCTGCGGCGGTTCGACCCCACCCACCACTGAGGAACCGCCTCCGAACGGGAGCGCCGCGTAGCCCTTCCTCGAACAAAGCTCGAGGACTGCGGCGACGTCGTCTTCTGATCGCGGGTACGCTGCGGCGTCGACCGGGTTTGGGTAGTCGCCCCTGAATTTCCGGACTCTGTCCCGGAAACTGTGGCCGTAAGAGTGGAGCGCGCGGTCGTACGTCTCGGCGGACGAAAACGCGGCGATGCTTTCGGGCAAACTGACACGCGAATCGCGGAGCGAGGTACGGCGCGGGCCGGGCGGCGATACCGGCTTGAGTGCGACTCCGAACCGCTCTGAGAGCGCCTTTGCGGCGTTGACGAAGTCAGCACGACTGGGGCTCCTGCGATTCCATCCCCCAGGCCCAGATGCTGCGGCGGTCGGTAATGCCTGGGCCTCCGGTGTTCAGCGGTATGCGCCCGCGTCAGCACTTTCGTCCAAGAGAGTGGGACGGCAAGGTCTTCGACCAAGCGGAACGATTCTAGCCGAGCAGCTGAAAGCGCCGGGCCGTCCCGGGGCCGGGTTGCAAGTCAGACCGCTGATACAGCCGTGACGCCCCCCAGAAACGGCAGAGGCTCAGACCGAGCTGAGCTGAATCGCCGCCCGCAGGATCAGGAACGCACCCGCGCCCAGGACGAACACGGCCGTGGCCCAGGGCACGGCTGCGTTGAGCCGTCCTGCGAACGCGAAGCGTGGGGCAAGACGGCGCTCGAACAGTCCCCTCCCTCTCACGAGGAGCAGGCCTATCCCCGTTAAGACGAGGGCCATGCCTGCGCCGAACGCGGCCACCAGCGCCAGGCCAAATACGGCGCGGTCCAGCGAGATGGCCGCCAGCCAGATCAGGAGCGCTGACGCCGACGGCACGATACCGTCCGCAAGGCCGATCGCAAGCATGTTCTTCCAGGTGACCCCGTCGCGGCGCCCTCCCGCGGCGTGCCCGCCACCGTCATGTGGATGGTGACCGTGAGAGTGATGGCCGTCGTGGTCTCCGTCGCCTCCGCCGCCGCGGGCGTGCTCGTGTCCCGGCTCATCACCGTTCGCGGCGTGCTCATGTGCCCCGCCAACTAGGTGGGTGTGGCCGTGTCCATGCTCGTGGCTATGCGAGGTCTGCCTGAGAACTCGCAGCCAACCCAGGCGACGTGCAGGCAGGCGGCTGACAAGGAGCCGGAGGCCGATGCCTGCCACGATCAACCCGGCGCCAAGGCCCAGGTACGGGTAGACCGTTTCGGGCGCGATGACATTCGCAGCATAGATGGTTAGAGCTCCCAGCGCGAGCACGCCGGCGGTGTGCGAAGCGGCGACGGTCGCGCCAAGGAGCAGTGCATGGCGGGTGGTGCCGCGCGTTCCGACCAGGTAGGCCGCCATGATGGTCTTGCCGTGGCCGGGCGTGAGGGCGTGCGCGGCGCCAACCCCAGCCGCCAGCAACAGGGCCCCTGCCACGACTCCCGCCGTCAGCCGTTCGACGGAAAGCAGCCTGGTCAGTGGGTTAGAAGCCGTCTGCTTGACTCCCGGTCGCGGCACGGGTTGCGATCCTGTAGCCGGGTCGTCCCCGCTGACCGTGACTTGCAGTTCAGGCAGGCCAGTGTGTGGCGCGCTTACCCCGCCGCCGGACGCTTGGAGCGCGGTGGTCGCACCGTTCGGCGAAGAGATATCGAGGCCGGCGCTCGCTGGGACGTATGCCAGCCGCGCGACCGTTCGCTCAACTGGGCCCTGCAGCTCTTGGTCAGGGTAAGACCGCAGCGCGTCCGTCAGGTCCTGCTCAGGGACGGAAGACGAGATGAACCTGACTCCGGCTAACGGGCGGGCGATGATCTCTTTCCAACCGGCCTTGTTGGGGAAATTGGTGTCCTCGTACATGAGGTCCCCGGACGTGGATGGAAGTTCGTCGGCCTGGAGCCGCAGCTCTAGCCGCAACGTCTGCAGGCCGCCTTGCCCTTCCGGGAACGACAGCTCGCTGGACTGCACTGCAAGTGGCTCAAGCGTCTCCCCGACGGTCAGCCTCAGGCCATCTCGAAGCAGGGCCGCTTGAGATTGGAGGTACGAAGCTTTTTCGGAGTCGTCCGCGACGCCGTTGCGGTCGCGGTCCATCGCACGTAGTTCCTGGAACGCAGGGATCTCCGCCATGTCCACTACGTAGTGGATGGAGATGCTCTCCGGGCCGATAGTGAGCGCGCTGTAGCGGTTGACCGTGAAGTTGCCGAGCG
>CAYWBD010000207.1:0-2570 GCA_964456315.1 uncultured Thermoflexus sp. | reverse complement strand
CGCAGGTAGGCGAGCCACCTGGCAGGAGCTGTCAGCGAGTTGCCCTGAATGACCGGACTCCCGGGCCCTGTCCGCTTCTTCCCCATGCTCGACCCTCCGGCGTGCGTCCGGTCCCTTGGACACCTGGCTTCAGCATAGGGCCCAAGTCTAGCGCCCCCCCGCTGGGGGCGCGCCTGGGGTCCATGACCTCCTCGGCTGCCGGTTGACGCTGGTGCGAGTCACGAGGCCGACAGGCCGGGCGCCGGGTGCTGGTTTCGATCAACAGCGGTCAGTGCTGCAGCTTGGCCGCCCGCATCGGGCCTGACAACCAACGCCCATACATCGTGTGGCATCTCTCAGGCGTCCAGACCCGGTCGCTGCCGCTGCCTCTAGCAGTCTGAGGAGTCAACTGGATAGGCCAAACAGGCGAAGTAACCTATCGGACACATCCTAATCGGGCAGCCGCCCCGAATGCGTCTGCATCTCAACACGATGGGCCAGTCACGCTATTCTCACCGTTGTCCCAGGGCCGCCGCCTAGACTGGTAAAGGGCAGTCGGACGGGGCAGGACTGGCAGGACGGCCCTGGGAGTATTAGCCGCCAGCCGCCGGGCGGCAGAGTATCCGGGACGCTTGGACGTCGACATAACCAGGAGGCTCCGGTGGTCAAGTGGTTCAGACGCAGGGAACCCGGGGCCGTGGCGCCGGGCCCGGACGCCAGAGAGGGCCCCGGCGGCCCGGTCGAGGCCATGCGGGTGCTGGCCGCGATGAAGCGGCGTGCGAAGGTGTCGACTTACAAATGGGCCAGTCTTGCGGGAGTGGACGGGCGCTACCTGGCGCGGCTGGAGACAGGCGAGAAACGCAACCCCAGCCGGGATGTGCTCATCGCCCTGGCACGGGCCCTGGTAGACCACACACCGCTGTTCGGGGAGGGCGACGTCGACCGGGTCCTGCGGGCGGCTGGCCTCCCCCCAGCGCCCAGGCGCGGCAGGGGACCAGGCCCCTGACCGTGGGCCCGGCCGGACAACAACTTAGTATGTCCAGCACAATGGACACAGGACGCCAAATCAAGGTCTATTCAGGGTCTTCCGATTGCAGCATGTATTTCAGCCCTGGCCTCGCGCGCGCATGATGCGTGCGCGCTGTTCTGCGCGTCCCAGTCGAAAACCCGTCAAAGCCGCTGCCCGCGCCCCCGGACGCGTACGGAGAGCTCCAGGAAGCGCTGGCCGGGCAGTCACCCCGGGCCGTCCGGCCACCACCAGGTATTGCGATCTGTCGTAACAGGAGCCAGATAGTCATGACTCCGTTGACGCCTCCAGCCCTCGCCCTGCACTACCTCCCGTCCCTCCTGGACCAGGAGTTCCGGGGAGAAGTCCGTTACCTCGTGCGGACGAGCCCCACCGGGCGCCCTACGAGGTCCTGGCTGTCACCCCTCCAGGTCAGGTACATGCTCTGGTCGCGGGCTTCGGGCATGCCGGTGGCGTCAATAGCCAGTGCTGTACGGTGCACGGAGCGTGCCGTCTATGCCCGTCTGGCAGCGGCACGGGAGGACCCTGCCGAAATGCTCAGGTGCGGTTATGTCCAGCTGGTGTACATGGAACACCTCAGGGGCGGGGAGCGCTGGTACTGCAGGGACTGCGGGCTCCTGAGCAGGGAGGCGCAGCTGGCCGCCCGTCACGCCTGGCGGCACGTTTTCGGCAGACTACGCAACAGGTGACAAGGGAGGGGCGAAACCGAACGGGGCGTGGACCTGCAGCCAGGCCGCACCCCCGGCATGAACTGGACCACGGGTCATCATGCACCGCCGCTCATTCCCGCCCTGTTATCAGGACCCCGGCCCCGGTGCGCGCCATGTGCCAGCGCCGGCACCACACTGTCCCGTCATTTCGTGCGCTGCTCGGGCCTGGCCTGGGTCGCACCATGAGGAAATAGTGTGCGGACCGGCGCCCGTGGGCGGCACCCGGCCGCGGGGACTCGGCTCTCCGGGGCGACAAACGCGTCAGTTAGCTGCCGTGCCCAGCCCGCAGTCGCTGGCGTTCAACGCCGTCAGTTTTGGACGGGGAGACCGAGCCTGGTCGGGGTCTGATCTTCAATATTCCTTCGCCTGAAGTCCTCGTAGTTGAGCCTGAAGAACGGCTCTAGCTCGGTACGCGGCTTGACGGCCACGACTGCCTTGTCCTCTAGCCACACCTGGTCGAACAGGGCGCGGGCTAGCCTGTTGCGCTGCTCCTGAGTACCGGCGGCCCATCCGGCCGGCACGTCCGCTAGGAACCGCGCTAGGCTCGCCAGGTGCTGGGTACCATCGGCGACAGGCTGCATGTCCGCGATTTGCCTCAGGATCTCGTCCCGCCGCGCCAAGTATTCGGCTCTCGTGTAGTCGCTGAGTTCAAATAGTTCTTTGGTGCGCTTGAGGCGGCCGGCGAGGTTCGCGTGCTGCTTTTCCGTATCGCTGTAGGCGGCCTCCAACTTCCGGTGGGCGTCCAGGATTCGCTCCTGGTAATCGCCCGGTATGTGGAAGGTGCTCAGGTACGCTTCGATTTGCCGTTCGTACACAGAAAGGTTCGCCGAACGTTGGCGGCAGTCCTGACCCTT
>CAYWBD010000206.1:0-3621 GCA_964456315.1 uncultured Thermoflexus sp. | reverse complement strand
CCTTGTCGGCCACGCCGAGGGCCCGGACTGCATCGCGCACCTGAGTCATCGCCTTTGCGGCTGCTTCTCGGGCGGCTGACACGGTCTTCTCGCGGGACTCAACGCCCACCGAGACTGTCGCTACGTCCGGCTGGAGGGTCTTCGAGCCGATACCGGTCACGACGATGCCGGTCTGGGTGTTGCCGGCCTGGTATACGCCGCCGAAGTTCTGCGTGTAGTCGACGGCCGGCGGACCGCTGGGCCGCATTGATATCCCCGCGAGGGAGCCAAGGACCGCCGAGGAGCCCGACCCTGTCGAGGGCTGAGTCGTCGGCCCGGTAGATACTGCGCCCGAGGCGACAGTAGCCGGCGCCGTGGTCGAAGTCGCCGGGTTGCTGTCCTTCGTGCAGGCGATGGCAAGGAGCGCCACCGCTGCCACCGCTGCAATGAGCAGCTGTTTGCTGAACAAGAACTTCTTCATTTCACTTCTCCTGGGACTCCGGGGTCCCTGCTGGTTGTTTTTCACTGGGAGGCTCGATGCCCCCAGAGAGAGCGTGTGGGCCAACGTCCATAGCCGCCTGCGGACCCCCGGTCTGGGGCTCCCCTGCGGCGCCGGTCAAAGAAGTAGACGCAACCGCGTCGAGAAAAGTTCCAGCCATCCTGATTGCGACTCGTCCAGAGGGCGCACGAATGCGCGCACGCCTCTGCAAAGAATCGGCTGCCGCCGTGAGGGATGCGTGACCAGGCGTCGCCGCCGCTGGTGCTGCCCGTGAGGGAGCGACGCGCTGGGTCCGTCAGGCAGCAACGCGCCGGCGGAGGAAGGCCCACAGGCCGATCAGGAGCGCGGCCGCCCCGGCGAGGGCAACCTCGGTCTGCCACAGCGGTAGCGCCGTCCCCTTGGGGGCGGAGAGTTCCGGTCCTGACAGGGCCTCGACCTCGGCCGGTTCCCCGTATTGGGACGCACCCTCTGGCCCGGGCGTTGCGGCGATAGGCATAATCTCCGTGCCGGCGATACCGGCGGTATCACTGGTGACAGTCCCAGACGAGGGAGGGCCTTTCCCCCCGTCTGTCACTGGGAATTCGCCCGCTGTGACCGGCAAGGCGGTTGTTTCTGGCGTAGCCGCCTGTGCCGGGACAGCAACGCCTTGGGGCGCCGTCTGGGCAGGCTGGGTCGCCGCGGTCGCCGCGGCCCGTGCCTCCGCAACCGCCTGTGTGGCAACGGGCGCCAGCGGTGCGACAGCGGCGGGAGCTGAGTCCGGCGGGACCTGGACCTCTGGGGCAGCCGCGACAGTGGCCTGAATAGCGAACGCGTCTCCGGCGACTGCAGAGCCGCTGGCAACCGCCGGGTCGCCGGCGGGGCCCGCCGACTTCAGCGACAGGGCAGATTCGAACAGCTGCGCCGGTTGCTCTCCAGAACTCTGCCTGAGCGCGCCGGCGATGTCTCCCAACACAAGCACGCCAACGGTGAGTACAGCCGCGGCCGCCGCGACTGCCGGGGCCTGCATGTACCACGGCCCGCGCCGGTGGCCTGCGGGGCGACCGGTGCGGGCGGCGTCAGCCGCGGCAGGGCTCAGGGCGAACGACCTCGGGGCGCGCACGGGCCGGACAGCGCGGAGCAGCGAGACCGTCGCCTTCATGCCTTCTACGTCGGCGCGCGCCGGGCCGGGCCGGGCCGCCAGAATCTCGCGCACACGCTTCCCCGCGGCCTCGTCCGCCCGGCCCTCGATATAGGCGAGCGTCTGGTCGTCTATTCGGCTATTGCGGCCTCGCAGCCATTTGAGCCAGTTCAGCATCATCTGACCTGTAACCGTCCTGACCGCGGTGCGACTACGTTTCCCGCCACTGCCCGGTCATCGCCCAGGCGATGTCGTCCCAGTTGCGGGCGCACTGCCTTCCGGGGCCACCGGCGTGGTCACTGGACGCGTTACTCCTTGTCCTCCTGACGTAAACCTGGTGGCAAAAGTTCCGGCCTGGTGCGCAGGTAATCTCGGAGCCTGCCCCTGGCCCTGTTCAGGCGGGACTTCACTGTGCCGACGTTCGTCTCCATGGTGGCCGCGGCCTCCTCGTAGCTGTAGCCCTCGATGTCCACGAGCACGACGGCCATGCGCTGGTCCACAGCCAGGGTGGCCAGGCCGTCGTTGATGGCCCGCCGCAGCTCTGCGGAAAGGGCAAAGTCTTCAGGCCCGCGCTGCGGGGAGGGCAGGGTGTCTGCGAACGAACCGTCGCCGCCGTCGTCGTCAATCGACACTTCGCTGCGTCGCCTGGCCCGGCGCAGGTGGTCGTAAGTGGCGTTGCGGGCGATCCTGAGCAGCCAGGCGCGGAACGTCACCGCACTGTCGAGCGCGGGGTTGCCGTGGTAGCTGCCGATGGCGCGCCAGGCGGACAGGAACGTCTCTTGCGCCAGGTCCTCCGCCAGGGCGCGGTCGCGGACCATGCGCAGGGCGACGCTGAAAACGGCGTCCTGGTACGACTCGACGATGCGGTTAAACGCGTCGAGGTCGCCTTCCCGTGCCAGTTGTATGAGCCGGTGTTCAGTCTGGGTGGACAAATGGCCTGACGGCGCGCTTGGGCCGTATCTTTGGGGTTGAGAGGAGGGCGGGCTGCTGCGCCGGCGCCGGCGAGGGCCACAGCGAGCCGGGGTACGCCGGACAATGGTACGGCAGTACGGTAGAAAACCCTTCTGGGGTTATGCGCTCGGACGTATAATTGTGAGGTTGGGTTAGCTCAGGGTGACCGGCTGGACGACGCGCTGAGGTCATGCCTTCCAGCCGCAAGGGCGGGACTTGTCGAGGATGCAGGAGCCTGTGGCCGAAACGCGACGCATATTTCGGGACATCGCTGAAACCGTGATCACTGCGGTGGCCATCTTCGTCGCCCTCCAGCTGACGACCCAGAGCCGGATAATTGAGGGCGCGAGCATGTTCCCGACGCTGGAGACAGGCCAGCGGATGCTCGTCAACCGGTTTGTCTACGCACGTGCAGATTCCGGGCCGCTCGGCGCAATCGCTGGTGACGACGGGTTCATATTCCACGGCCCGCAACGGGGGGACATCATCATCTTCCACCCGCCCGGCGGCTACGACACTGACTTTGTGAAGCGCGTGATTGCGGTGCCCGGCGACACGGTCGATATCCGCGGTGGGGTGGTGTACGTCAACGGGGCCCAGGTGGAAGAGGGATACCTGAACGACCCGTCGACCAGCGCCCTTGGCGGCGCCTACCCGAGGACCGTGCCCCCGGGCCAGTACTTCGCCATGGGCGACAACCGCAGGGTCTCAAACGATTCCCGCAGCTGGGGTTTTGTACAGGGCGGGGATGTCGTTGGCAGGGCCTGGATTGGGTACTGGCCGCTCAAGAGCCTGAACCTGTTCAGCTAGTAGCTACGGGTCCCGCACGACGCGTCGCTCAATCGTGGTGGTGGCCCACGAAGCGATCACGCGCGTCGCATGCAGGCCGGGCGGAGTCCGATCCACGCGGCGCTCTGGAAAACGCCGTCCGAGGGATTCAGAAAGTCGTAAGGCGCGGTTCATCGCGCTGCACGCCGACGTCAGCCTTTGCGCGGCACGGCCCTTTTCCTCTACGCGCAGTTGTGTCAGTCCGGTAACCTAGCAGCGAGTGGGCCCGTAGCTCAGTGGTAGAGCA
>CAYWBD010000205.1:0-22980 GCA_964456315.1 uncultured Thermoflexus sp. | reverse complement strand
CACAGGGTCGCCCTTGAACTCCAAGCTGACTCCTTTGCCGCCCAGCGACACCGAGTAAAACCGTGCGCCCAGCGGCGGCACCGTGCTCTCCGTCAGGCCCGGCGTCAGGACAAACTCGGTGAAGAGCCGGACGCCCTGCTTCAGGTCCCGGCCGCCGTAGCTGAAGCGGCCGGTCGGCTCGTCCAGGTAGTTCGCCACGAGCCAGTCCCGGAACACGTCGAGCGCGCGCTCCTTATACCCGGCGCCCTCCAGGTAGCGGTTCACCGATTCCAGTCCGTCCGACGGCTCCGTCACGATGGCCTTGAGCGCGGCCTGCCCGCCGTAGTGCTCGGTCAGGTACTCGAAGAAGAGCGCAGACGCCCCGTAGTTGGCGCCCGTAGCCCCGATGCTCAGCGCCCACTCAGTGAGGGACGTCGCGGGCTGCCGCATGTATTCGGACACAGTCGCGGCCCTGTACCCGGCGACCTCTGCCGCAACCTCGGACAAGCCCTCGTTGAGCCACGTGTCCTCGTCCGGGTCGGCGTTCCAGTGCACCGCGTGCTGGAGCTCGTGCGCCAGAGTGGCGAGGTACGTGCGTGTGCCCGGCGCAGCCGCGTCCGAGGAGATGTAGATGGCTTCCTTCTCATTCGAGAACTTCTGGACTGACCGCGGGAACGCGTCTGCGCCCGAAAAATACCCGGCCACCCCGGACCGCATGCGCGTGTGGACGATGAACAGGCGCGGGTCGCCGTCGATGCCCGGCGTCCAGATGGGGCCGAACGCGCCGGTGACCTTCGGCCAGATGGTCTTCTCGAACTCCTCGACCGCGGTGTCAAGGTTGCGGCGGTCTGAGTCGGCGCCGGTGTCGAACAGCCAGTAGGCGTTCGCGCTGACGCGCTCTACGACCGCCTCGATCTTCGAGTGGCCCGTGTCCCGGTTGACCCACAGCGAGAGCCGGTCGCCAACTTCGAGCGGGCCGGGCACAGATTCCGGGAACCTCGGGGGCGGGGCCTTGGTGCGCAAGATCAGGCGGCGGCCCAGCTCGTAGACGTCACGCGCCGGTGGCGAAGGTATGTCCTGCCGACGGACGACGGGCTCCTGAGTGGCCGCGATCGCGGGCGGGCCCGGCGGGCGAGGAGTGGCCGTGGCGACCGGCGGCCTGGGCGTTGGGAACGGTATCTGCGACGGCACCGGGGCGACCGGCGTGGCCGACGGTGACGGCTGCGGAGTCACCGTCGCTGCGGTCTGCGAACCGGGCGCCGTTGCCGATGCCTCGGCCGTCGGCGTACCAGGCGCAGCCGTGCTCACAGCGCTCCCTGTGCAACCCGCCACAACGGCCAGCACAGCGACGGCCGTCACCAGGCACGCTGCCAACCGGGCGAGACGTGGCCGGGTGGTCAATTGAACTGGTTCATCGCTGACTCTGGCCCGTCCCGCATGATCGCCAACACAGCGTCGGCGGCGCGACCGATGGCGTCTTCGACAAGCTTCCGGTCGGTCCCGGAGAACGGGCTCAGCACGTGCTCCACCTGCTTCGCAGACGAGGGCGGCCTGCCCACCCCGATACGCACCCGGACGAACTCTTCGGTGCCAATCACGCCAATGATGGACTTCATGCCGTTGTGGCCACCGGCGCTGCCCCTTACGCGTATACGTACGTCGCCGGGCTCAAGGTGCAACTCATCCAGCACCACTATCAGCCGGTCCGGCCCGGCGCGGTAGCGGGCGAGCGCCCAATTTACGGCGGCGCCACTGTCGTTGACGTACGTCCGGGGCGCGACAAGCACGGCCCGGCAGTCCTCCATGCTGGCCTGCCCGACGCGCGCCCGCCGGTCTGCCCGTTCGAGCTTCACGCGGGCGCGCCGCGCCAGCTCCTCGACGCACTTGATGCCGACGTTGTGGCGCGTGTTCGCGTAGTCCGGCCCGGGGTTGCCAAGGCCGACGACCAGCCACGTCGCCTGCCTGCCATCCACCTGGCCGTTACCGCCACCAAGGAGGCGGCGCACGAAGCCGGGCACGCCACGCTGGCCCCCCGGCGGCGCGTCACTGGTCAACTCTGGACCGTTCTGGTGAGCCAGCCCCGCGCAGGAACTGCCGCAGGAACGAGATGACGTCGTCGCTCAGCACTGTGGACAGGGTAGACAGGTCGCCCGCGGCGCTGATCTGTAAGAGCTTCTCGACCTCGTCACGGCGCTGTCCCGCCAGGACTTCGCGGACTGTGGCGTCGCCCAGTCGGGTGTTGTATTGGGCAAGCTGGCCGCGTATTTCGGTGAGCGTCTTCTCGACATCCACCGTCCCAAGGGGCGCACCCATGCGCGCACCGCACTCTGGACACTGCGGCGCGTCGGCCAGGCTGGCTTCGTCCGGGCTGGCCGGGCACTCACGGACAGCCGACGACACCTCGCGCCAGCGGCCGCTCAACGACGGGTCAGGCCCCCGCCCCAGCTCCGGGACCATAGCGAACCGTTCGACCGCCCGCAGTTGGCGGCTCCCCTCTTCAATCCGGGCCAGCATCTCACGTGCTGCCGCCTGCCGGGCGGCGTGGAATTCCCAGTACGTCCGCTGGTACCTGCGACGCCAGTTCCGGAAGTCGTGCTCGAGCGGCGGCCAGAGCGACGGGTTCTCCAGGATTGAGAGCAGGTCCAGGCGCGCCCGCAATGCTTCAGCCTCGATGGCGAGGGGCTGGTCGGGGCGGCCGAAGTCGGCGCCATCGAGGTAGGCCGCGCAGCGTTCGATCTCTACAGCGTCGTCGCCTGCCCGCCTCAGGCGCTGCGCGGTGTCCAGCGCGCCCTTCAACTTAGCCACGCTGCCGAACTCTGTACGTGCGTGCCGGAAATACTCCTGCCAAGAAGTCGCGGTGAGGAGGATGAACAGCTTCTCGGAACTGACGTTCACCGCCCGGCCGGACTGGCCCAGCCGCCGTTCCAGCCGCTCCAGAACGCTGAAGGCAAGCGCGAACCGGCCCTCGAGCGTCTCCGCGGCTCGGGCGAAAGCCAGGCCGTCGTGGGAGCCGCCGCCGCCCAGCGCAAGGGGCCGCGCCTCTGGCAGCACAAGCCGGACGTAAGGCAGGGCCGAGTCCCAGTCGCCGGTGACCTTATCTCGTAGCTCACCGGCCCGGGACAGCAGGTCGTCCTGGTGCGGCAGGCCTGGCAGCATGTCCCGGAACAGGCGCGGCGTGTCTTCCGGGCCTGGCTGGCTTGGCGCTGGGATCAGGACAAGCTCGGAGTCCCGCTCCGCGACATGCGCCGCGACGCAGACGCCCGCCACCGCTGGCGGCAGGCCGAGGTCATGCACGAGCCGCCTGCGGAGCACATCACCGGTCACCTTTCGTGCAGGTGAGTCGAGGAGGTCATCTATCTCGCCGAGCACGGTCGGCCCGCCCGGCGACGCATTCAGGGCAGGGAACCGGTTGTCCAGCGCACGCACGGCCTCGGCGGCCCGGCCGTCGCCGGCCATCCCCCAGAGTTCAGCCAGCCGGCGACGGGTCAGTGGTGGCCCGTCCACGGCCTGCGGACGGTGCCCGGCGCGCGCCAGCAACACCGCTGCGGCGGCTTCTACCCAGGCCGCCGGGCCGTCGACGATGACTGGTATTTCCGCTTGCCACGGGCCCGAGTAACGAGCCGTTTCGGACAGCACGAAGCGGCCCCCGTTCCACCGCTTAGCGGCGTGCCTGGCAAGCTCGTCCTGCGCCTCCGCCTCGCGCCTCGATATCGCATGGGCAAGGTGTTTCAGCCCAGGGTCAGGCCCCGCCAGGAACCGCTTCTTCGTCTCCCGGAGCGCCGCCAATTCACTCTGGATTGGGCCGTTCCCGGCCGTGTACGCGGCGCGCGACTCCGCGACCCGGCTGGCGACGTTCCTGCGGTCCAGGTACGGTCTCCCGCCGGCGCCGCGATCATCCTCTCCCGTCGACTGAGCAGTCAAGCCCGTCCCGCTCGCCCCGAGCTTGTCGAGGGGCCCCGTTCCCACTTCCTCTCCTTCCGCATTGCCCAGCGCGGCAGGCCAGCACAGCACGCCCGTGCGCGAATCATGCAGGTCAGTTACTTGCGGGGCCTCTGCGCTGTCGAGCAGGACCACCCGGAACATCGCGTCTGCCGTGAGCGGCGCGCCGAACGTGGCGTCCCAGACGTCAGCGACGACTACCTCGCCCGGGTACTCAACGCCCCGGACGGCGACTACCACTCGCTGCGGTTGGCCGCGGTCCTCCGTCGCCAGGGATACGGCGGCCTCCTGGCCTGTTCGCTGACTGCTAGACACCAGTCTCCCCCTGACCGCCTGCCCCGCTCGCTCCGAGCTCGTCGAGGGGCCCCGCCGTCATTCCCGCGGAAGGTCGTCATTCCCGCGCAAGCGGGAATCCAGGCGGCAGCCGACCCTCCAGTAACTCCCCAAACTCCGCTTCCGTGATGGTACGCACTCCCAGACGGCGCGCGTCCTCGAGCTTCGACCCGGCGTCCTCGCCTGCCAGGACAAAGTCGGTCTTCTTGGACACACTCCCCGCCGCCTTGCCGCCCCTTGCCTTGACCAGGTCCTGCGCCTCTTGCCGGGAGTAGCGCGCCAGCCGGCCAGTCACAACGACCGTCTTGCCGTGCAGAGGGTGGTCCACGGGTGGCGCCGGTGTCGTGTCAACAGGGTTGACGCCGGCCTTCTTGAGTTTCGCAACGACCTCCCGGTTCACGGGGTTGGCAAACCACGCCGCCACGCTGCTCGCGATCTCCGGCCCGACCCCTTCGACCGCGTCCAGCTCGGCCTCAGACGCAGCCTGCAGCCCGTCCAACGACCTGAAAGCCCGCGCCAGGAGCGCGGCGTTTTCGCTCCCGATATGCGGGATGCCCAGCGACACGGCCACGCGGTCGAGCGGCCGGGCCTTGGACCGCTCGACGCCGGCCAGCACCAGGTCGGCCCGCTTCTCGCCGAGGCGCCGCTTCTCGCCATCGGCGCCGGTGTCGCCCGCCAGGTTGAGCCCGCCAAGCTGCTCCCGCTTGTCCTTGAGTGTGTAGATGTCTGCCACATCGGCGACCAACCCCGCGCCGATCAGCGCGACGGCCACCTTTTCGCCCAGGCCCTCGATGTCCATCGCGCCCCGTGACGCGAAGTGCTGCAGCAGCCGCTCGAACTGCGCCGGGCAGCGGGCGTTGACGCAGCGCACGACAGCCTCGCCAGGCTCCCTGAAAACGGCCTGGGCGCAGCGCGGGCACGCTGGCGGGAGGCTGTAGGGCGCGCTGTCCGGCCCGCGCACGTTGCCAGGCGCCGGGCCGACCACCTGCGGTATCACGTCCCCGGCGCGCTGCACGACCACCAGGTCGCCCTCGCGGATGTCCTTGCGCCGCACGTCGTCCTCGTTGTGCAGCGTCGCTGAGGACACGGTCACGCCGCCCACGAACACAGGCTCAAGCTCGGCGAACGGGTTCAGGCTGCCCGTCCGGCCAACGTTTACGCTGATTTTCCTGATGCGCGTGACGGCCTGCTCCGCCGGGAACTTGTACGCCGTGGCCCAGCGCGGCTCCCGCCCGACTACACCGAGGCGACGCTGGTTGTCCAGCAGGTCCACCTTGACCACGACGCCGTCTATGCCGAAGGGCAGGCTGTCGCGCAGCGAACGGGCCGCTTCGTAGGCGGCGACCACCTCGTCCAGCGACTTCGCCCGGCGGGTCCAGTCGTGGACCTTCCCGCCCCAGGCCTTGATGGCCTGAAGCGCGTCCCACTGGGTCGGCGGCGCCTCGCCGTCCTCAACGTAGCCGATGCCGTAGAAATACACGTCCAGGGGCGCTTTTGCCGTCTCGCCGGAGTCCAGCTGCCGCAGCGCGCCCGAGGCCGCATTGCGCGGGTTGACGTAGCGCGGCAGGCCGACTGCTTCGCGGGTGTCGTTAAAACGGTCGAACGGCGCGCGCGGGAAGAAGACCTCTCCCCGCAGCTCGACTGTCCTGGGCGGGCTGTCGGCCAGCAGGCGGAGCGGCACGGTGCGAATGGTGCGCACGTTCGGCGTAACGTCCTCACCACGAGTTCCGTCGCCGCGTGTCGCTGCACGCGCAATTACGCCATTCGCGTACGCGACCGCCAGCGCCAGCCCGTCCACCTTGAGCTCGCACACCATGTCAACCTGGCTGACTTCCAGGAGATCAAGCACCCGCTTGTGCCAGGCGGCAAGTTCCTCGACGCTAAACACGTTCCCGAGGCTGAGTAACGGCTGCGGGTGTGTGACCTCCCGAAACTCCGGCGACGGCGCAGCGCCCACGCGCTGGGTCGGCGAGTCCGCGGTCACAAGCGACGGATACGCCGCCTCTATGCGACGCAGCTCTTGCATGAGGGCGTCATAGGCCTCGTCCGACACTTCCGGCCGTTGGAGCACGTGGTACAGGTAGTTGTGGCGGTTGAGCTCCGCGCGCAGCCACTCGGCGCGCATTTCGGCTTCCGCGGTCGGCGTCGACGCGACTGGCGTCGGCCCCGCTGATGGGGTCGGCGTCGGCCCGGCGGGTTTGTTGGGTGCGGCGTCTGATGTCATTCTGAGCGAAGGCCCGGAGGGCCGGAGCGAAGAATCCCGTTCAGGTAGGGGCACGATGCATCGTGCCCCTACAGCGCGTCGGCCGCTGAGCTAGATTCTTCGCCACCTCCGCTCCGCTCCGGTGGCTCAGAATGACATGCGCAGCCACCTGCCGCGGAGGCAAGGTTGAGGACCGGCCGAGTATAACAATGCGCCGTGGCGCGCCCGGCGCACCGTGCCGCCGCCGTTACGCTGTCACGTCGTCAGGGCGACTGGTGGTACAGAGCAGCGCCCGCGCCCGCGGCTACAATCCAGCCCAGACAGCGCACTTGCCTGCCCGGAGGTCGCACATGCCCAAGGCCTACCTTTCTCGCGCCCAGCTCAGGGCCAAAGTCGACGCGCTGCCGCGCGTGCGCATGGCGCACCTGCCGACGCCGCTCGAAGAGATGCCGCGCCTCTCGGCGGAGCTCAAAGGCCCGCGCGGCGCGCCCGGCCCGCGCATCCTGGTCAAACGCGAAGACATGACCGGCCTGGCCTTCGGCGGCAACAAGGCCCGCCACTACGAGTTCGAGATGGCGCACGTCCGCGATGAGGGCTACGACACCCTCATCAACATCATGGACTACCACTCGAACAACGCCCGCATGACCGCAGCCGCGGCCAACAAGATGGGCATGCGCTACGTGCTCGTCCTCAAGAACGCCAGGGGCCGGCCGGTGCAGGGCAATCTACTCATCGACAAGCTGCTCGGCGCAGAGCTGCATCTGCTCGGCGAGAAGGAGTCGGAGAAGGCCCACGACTACGCCGAAAAACTCCAGCGCAAGATGGAGGCGGCAGGCGCCAGGGTGTACCTGCTGCAGGACCACGTCTTCCCGCGGATCGTCGGCATGGTCGGTTTCGTCGCGGCCGGCCTGGAGCTACAGGAGCAGCTGGAGGCGCTCGGCATCAAGAAGGCGCACATCTTCGGCGTGGCCGGGCGGTCGCTGTGCGGCCTGATACTCACCGCCAAGAACCTGGGGCTCGACTGGAAGTTCACTGGCGTGACCGTGACCTACGACCCGAAGCTGGCCGACTACATCTTCGCCCACGACGCCGACATCAAGGACCTGCTCGGCCTCCCGGTGACGTTCAGCGAGGCGGACATGACCGTGCTGGACCAGTACATCGGCGAGGGCTACGGCGTGATGACGCCCGAGGTCGCCGAGGCCATCCACCTGGCCGCCCGCACCGACGCCATCATCACCGACCCCAATTACACCGGCACGGTGATGGCTGCGCTCATCGACCAGGTCCGCAAGGGCAACGTCAAGTCAGACGAAATCGTCGTCTTCCTGCACACCGGCGGCCTGCCCGCGGTGTTCACATTCGCAGAGGAACTGGCGGCCTGGAAAGGGTAGCCCTCCCGCCGGGACGAGGCGACCCTCGTTGTCATTCTGAGCGAAGCGAAGAATCTAGTTCAAACCGGCGACGCGGCGCTGTCTGAGGTAGGCGTTGCGACAACCTTGTGACCAAACGGCGCGTTGTCGTCCGTGGCAAGCGGCGCGTCGTCCCTTGAGCTAGATTCTTCGGGCCTTCGGCCCTCAGAATGACATGGCAGCCCCGGCGTCGTTCCCGCGGTCTGTGCCTCTCAAAAATGTATCGCCTCTCCGGTCACGGCCAGCGCGGCCTCCTTGACCGCCTCTGACAGCGACGGGTGCGCGTGCGTCAGCGCCCCCAGTTCCACGTGCGTGCCCTCCAGTTTCTTCAGCACGCCTATCTCGGCGATCAGCTCCGTCACCTCCGGGCCGATCATGTGCGCGCCAAGGACCTCGCCGGTCTGCGCGTTCGTGATGATTTTGACAAACCCTTCGTGGTCGCCGATCGCCACTGCCTTGCCTGCGCCCCGGAACGGGAACTTGCCCACTTTGAGCGCCACGCCCTTCTGCTTCGCCTCCGCCTCTGTCAGGCCGATTGACGCGATCTGCGGCTGGCAGTACGTGCAGCGCGGCATGAAGGAGTAGTCCTCGACCGGCTCCGGCCCCTTCCCGGCGATGGTCTCCGCGGCGACCACGCCCTGCGTGAACGCCACGTGCGCCAGCATGAGCCGCCCGGTCACGTCGCCCACCGCGTACACGCCGTGGACGTTCGTGCGCATGTTGCCGTCGACCTTGATGAAGCCGCGCTCAGTCGCTACGCCCACGCCTTCCAGGCCGAGCCCGTCTGAGTTCGGCTGCACTCCGACGCCGAGCAGCACGCGGTCGCATTCGAACTCGGAGGCGACTGGCGGCGCACCGGGCGCGCCCGCGGCCTCGTACTTCAGCGCCAGCCGCCCATCCCGCTCCTGCACTCCCTGCACCTTCGCCGACGTGGCGAACTTGATGCCCTGCCGCTTGAACTGGCGCTCAAGCTCCACCGAGACGTCCTCGTCCTCCTTGGGCACGAGGTGGCCGAGCACCTCGAACATCATCACCTCGACGCCGTAGGCGTTTAAGTAGTAGGCGAACTCGCACCCGATGGCGCTCGCCCCAACGATGCCGACCGCCTTCGGCTTGTCGCGCAGCTCCAGCGCCTGGCGGCTCGTGATGACCTTCTGGCCGTCTATCTCCAGCCCCGGCAGGCTGCGCGGCCTGGCGCCGGTGGCGATGACGATGTGCTTGGCCGTCAGCGCCGGCCCGCCCTCGACCTGCACGACCGTGCTGCTCTTGAGCGTGCCCGCTCCCTTGAAGACCTCGATCTTGTTCTTGCGGAACAGGTAGGAGATGCCCTGCACGAGCGTCCCGGACACCTTGCGCGAGCGGTCCACGGCCTTGCCCATGTCGGCCTTGAAATCGGTGAACGACAGCCCCCAATCGCCGGCGTGCTTGAGCTGGTTGACGAGCTCGGCGTTCTTGAGGAGCGACTTCGAGGGGATGCAGCCCCAGTTCAGACACACCCCGCCTATGCCTCCGCCGCCGACGCCAGAGCCGTCGTCTTTCTCAACGACCGCGGTCTTCAGGCCAAGCTGCGCCGCCCGGATGGCGGCGTGGTACCCGCCCGGCCCTGCCCCGATCACGACTACGTCAAAGCTGGTCTCTGGCATTGCTTAAGGGTTCCTTTGAAGGGCCCGGCCTTCTGGCCAGTCCCCTCTCCCGCCGGGAGAGGGCCGGGGTAAGGGGCACATCAGCGCGTGGCCGGCGCCGCCGCCAGATTATACGGGCAGGCAAGTTCACACCTTCGTCATGCGGTAGAACCAGAAAACGGCGATCACTACGCTGGCGATGACGGCTGTGATCACCGTCCACATGATGACTGCGATCACCATGTAGGGCACCCACGAGCCGGGGCACCCCGTCCGGCCGCTGCAGATGAGCCAGGACCCCAGCGCGTAGAACAGCGAGAACAGCGCCGCGAACACGCCGCCAGCGAGCCCGCCCGTCCACGCGGCGCGCCTCAACCCGTCGATGCTCCGGTCGCTTCTCCAATTGTTAGCACGGTCAGATTGTATGGGTCGCCTCGGCCCGTTCGCCCTGAGCCTGTCGAAAGGCCGCGCCACGTCCGTCGCCGCGCCCCCTAAACTGTGCGGGCCCTGTCGCGCGGCTATACTCACCGCCGACCTGTCTCCCCTCTCCCGCTGGGAGAGGGTGGGAGAGGGTGAAGGGTGGGGGGCACCCCCACTCGCGCCCCCCAGTACGGAGCCACCCATGCCCGCATCACGCGCCTCCCGCCCTGCTGCCGTAGCCACTAAACCCACCCCCGCCAAGACCACCGTACCCGCGGCCACAGACCCCCGCGGCCTGCGACAGTCGGCCTTCGAGCACCTCTTCGTCGGCATGAACAACGCCGCCCAGCTGGCCGAAGAGGGCGGCCCGTCCATCCCGGTCGCGGCCAAAGGCATCCGCTTCACCGACATCGACGGCCGCGAGTACGTAGACGCCATCGCCGGCATGTACTTCCGCAACGTCGGCTTCGGCCGCGAAGAGATCGCCCGCGCCGTCTACGACCAGCTGCGCGACGTCAACATGCACGTCTACGCCTCAGCCGCGCCCGCCACCATCCGCCTCGCCGCCAAGCTGGCGCAGATCACCCCCGGGTCGCTGTCTCGCACATTCTTCGTGCAGGGCGGGTCCGAGGCCAACGAGACCTCCCTCAAGATGGCCCAGGCCTATCACGTCCGCACCGGCGAGAAGGGCCGCTTCAAGGTGATCTCACGCCGCGGCTCGTACCACGGCGGCACCTACGGCACGCAGTGGCTGGGCGGACACCCGGGCTTCCCGCGGACCGACTACCAGCCCGTGCCCGCCAACGTCGTCCACATCGGCCAGCCCAACCCCTACCGCTGCGAGTACGGCGGCCGCACGCCCGAGGAGTGCGCCGAACGCTGCGCCCAGGCCCTCGAGGACGCCATCCTGTTCCACGGGGCTGACTCAGTCAGCGCCTTCTTGGGTGAGCCTGTGTCGCAGCCGCTGGGCGGCGTCGTCGCCGGGCCCGGCTACTGGCCGAAGGTGCGCGAGATCTGCGACAAGTACGGTGTGATCCTTATCTTCGACGAGGTGATCACCGGGTTTGGCCGCCTGGGCACCTGGTTCGGCGCGGACTACATCGGCGTCACGCCGGACATCATGAGCTTCGCCAAGGGCGTCACGTCCGGCTACTTCCCCTACGGCGGGTCCATCGCCACCAAAGAGGTGGCCGACGTCTTCTCAGGCGGCCCGGACAAGACGTTCAAGCATATGTTCACCTACACCGGCCACCCGGCCGGCGCAGCAGCGGGCCTGGCGAACCTGGAGATCATAGAGCGCGAGGGCCTGGTCGAGAACGCCCGCGTGCGCGGCCTGCAGCTCAAGGACCGGCTGCTCGAGATGCAGGAGAAGCACCCGGTCATCGGCGACGTGCGCGGCGCGGGCCTCATCCAGGGCCTGGAGCTTGTCAAAGACCGCGAGACGAAGGAGCGCTTCGACCCCAAGCTGGGCCTCAATGTGCGACTGACCGCGGCCCTCAAGAAGCGCGGCGTCTGGCTGCGCGTGCCCGCGTTCATCGTGCCCCTGGCGCCGCCCCTCATCATCACCGCCGACGAGATCGAGGCCCTCGCCGACGCCGTGGACGAGAGCCTGTCCGAGGTAGAGAAGGGGCTGGGGGTCTGAACCGTCATCCCGGCGAAAGCCGGGATCGCACCGCTGTGACCCTCCCGTTCCAGGGTCCCCTTTGGCCGGGAGAGGGTTCGGGTGTGGTGAAGTAAACTTCAGGTACGGAGCCTCGATGACGCAGCCACACATCAAAGTCCCAAAGGACCAACTGGCAGAGTTCTGCAAGCGGCATCACGTCCGGCGTCTTGCCCTCTTTGGCTCGGTCCTGCGCGACGACTTCGGCCCCGACAGCGACGTTGATGTCCTCGTAGAGTTCGAGCCCGGCCACACGCCAGGACTCGCGTTCTTCGCCATGCAGGATGAACTGTCGGCCATCGTCGGTCGCAGGGTGGACCTAAACACCCCGGGCTTCCTGAGCCGCTACTTCCGAGACCGCGTCATGTCCGAGGCAGAAAACCTCTATGTCGCAGCATGACGACGCTGTCACTCTGCGGCACATGCTCGACTTCGCGACTGAGGCCCGCGACCTCCTTGACGGCAAGTCGCGCCCGGCCCTCGACGACGACCGCGTTCTATCGCTCGCAGTTGTTCGCCTGCTAGAACTCATCGGCGAAGCCGCCAACCGCGTCTCGCCCCATACCAAACAGCGCAACCCCGCCATCCCCTGGCGGCAGATCGTTGGCCTCCGGAACCGCCTGATCCACGCCTACGACACAGTCGACTATGATGTGCTCTGGCTGATCGTGAAGCACGATGTCCCGGCCCTCATTTCAGCGCTTGAGCGAGCGGCCCGGTGAGCGAACGGCGCAGTGAACCCCTCGTCCCGCCATACGTGCCCCGAGTTCATCCTGCGTCTGGCGCCTCCCCTCATCATCACCGCCGACGAGATCGAGGCCTTCGCCGACGCCGTAGACGAGAGCCTGACCGAGGTCGAGAAGGGGCTGGGGGTATAGGTCCCAACAACCACATTCTTGCTATTATGTAGCGCACAACCGGGGTGCATCTCCTTCCACTGTCTCTCGGACGGCTATTCCCTGCAACGGGGCAGCGATGAACAAGCGGATATCTATAATCGTGATTTCCTTAGCAGCGGTCGTTGCAGCCATCTTGATTGCCGGTTTCATCGTTCAAGCCGACGTCCAGTTCCTGAGAGAAGAATCGTTCACCGAGACCGTACGCGAGCCGTACACGAGGGAGGAATCCTTCACGGAGACAATAAGAGAGCCTTACACCGTTACAAAGCAAGTCCCGCTAACGTTCCAAGTTGTACAAGTAAGGAACTATAGAGCCGGGTTATTCGACGTATGGGACTACCAAGACATCACGTTAAGAAACGCGGACACGGCGCCTGGCGCATACCAGATCAGCTGCAGATTCACTAATCAGATCGGAGGGGTCTACAGAGATACCGAAACAGTCGCCCTTGTCCCTGGCGAGTTGAAATTGGTTCAATGCGCTGTGGATACTCATACTGAAGACCGGATCGCATTTGACTACCAGATCGCGCCACCGAGCAAATCTATCTCCGAAATTCAATACAGAGATGTGCCCCAATCACGCACACGCGTAGTGACCGATTACAGAGACGTTCCTCGAACACGAACGCGGGTCGTAACTGATCGCTGCTCTGTCTCCATAATTCAGAAAATGTTCGGAGCCTCTTGCTAGCGCTGAAGAGCGAGCGCTGTTCGGGTCAGCCCTGTGCGACGACTTTGATCCTTGACAGTGACCTATTCGTGGAGATCAGGGGCGTCTCTCGTGCCGCGTTCGGCATCTCGTCCCACGTGCGTTCGCCGAGCACACGACCGCCGGCCTTGCTGTTGTGGCCGCCCCATTGCTTGAAAAAGAATGCGACGCCACTGGTGTGGCAGTGGCCGCGGATAGTTTCGACCCACGCGCGCTCCATCGGTCTGTGTCCTGGTCCGCTCTCGCCTCCAACGATCACCCAATCGATGCCGGAGAGGTCGATTTGCGTGATTGGTCCGATCAGGGGTTCCAACGAGAGGAATCGCACGGAGGCACGGACTCTCCTGAGTTGGTCAGCGCGCCAGACGAACTCCTGATTCTCAATGCTCGTTCCCGCCCATACGTTCGCAGGCCAGCAGTTCGGGTAGAGTTTCATCCTGTTTGGCCGCTTGGTCAGCACCTGGAAGGTGTGCTGCGGGCATGCCGCAGCAACTTCGAACACCTCACGTACAAACGAGTAGGGCACATCCGGATGAAATAGGTCGCTCATACTGTTGACGAAGATTAGGCTGGGCTTCCTCCAGTGCAGCGGTGCTTCCAACCTGTCGTCATGCAACCTGATCTCCGAGAAATCACGCCCAAACCTCTTACTAATGCGCTCTGCGTAGCAGTTGTCACAACCCGCGCTGACTTTTGTACAGCCTGTGACCGGATTCCAAGTCTTGTTAGTCCATTCGATCGACGAAACGCCGGGCATGGTTCTCAGCTCTCTGCAGGCTGCAGTGATTTGTACCAGGGCTCATCATCAGTAAAACTATACGGATCTTCGATGCCGCGCAGAGGCAGCGATTCACCAAGCCTCGGCTGGCGAAACAACACATGACTCATGATTCTGTCCGCGGCAGCGTGGTCAGATGCGAAGAACATGTGGTAGAGCGGGACGCCCCTGTCGCTCCTGACGAGTTTCGGGTTAGCGACGTAGTTATATCCCAAGTCGTGGAGCCCCCTCCAGTATAGGTATAGCACTCGTCGCCTGAGATGCTCTCGCGGAAGCCTGCCGGCCTGGAGGTCTTTGTAGACGCTTCGCCACCGCCAGGGATCAGGCATCGCGTGGTCGAGCCGGGTTGGCGCGCTCGACCAGACTTCGCCCATATCCTGGTCCTCAATGAAGAACCTGTTCGCGTCCATGTTCCACGGAAACAGGATGAACTGCTCAATCCTCCTCGGTCTCTTGTGCAGAGCGATGGCGGCTATGGTTGACCAATTGAGGTTGAGCTTTGCCGGGTCAACGAACGCGACTGCCGGGAGGTTGCCGCTCGGGATGCTGTTGAGCGCCTGACCGATTACGACGTTGCAGTCGCCAGAAACGACACGCGCTTGCGCCGTTATTCCCTTGAGTTCGACGTGACGCTGGAGAGACCTGGCGCTGGCTGAGTCCTCCTCGATGAACACAAAGTTGCTGATTCTGGGCGTAAATCTCGCCGCAATTAGCGGCGAACCATCGTAAGTCTTCCCATCTTCTTTCGACCTTAACCGGCCAGGTCCGGCGAACACGTCCAGGTAGCTGATCCGTCCACCCTTGCGCCAAACGGTGGAAGTGGCGTTGAGGAACGCTGTCAGGTAGTCCTGCAGGTACTCGAGCTTTCTGAGCGTCCACGGGCCCACATCTCGGACAAGTTCTTCTGGTCGATCGGCCACGCCTTCACCTCGGGCGACAGCTTACGCGACGTACGCACCAAGTCACATCGAGTTGTCACGCGTCGATAAAGGGACCGCCCATTCGTCCCGAGCGCTGTCGAAGGGCCTCGGGCTTACAAGCCCACGTGCGCCAAGGTCTCGACCTCCCGCAGCAGGTCCGGGTGGACGAGGGCGTTGGCTTCGACGCCCGTTGAAGCGAATGACCGCCCGGGGGAGGAACGCGCGGCGCACACCGGCGGAGGGAGCGAACGGGCAGAAGTCTTTCAGGAAGCCGTCCGGTCGGGCAATGTCCTAGGGCAAGGTCCCCTCAAGGTTCAACACCTCTCAACAGCGCGATTACGCTTCCCCGTTCGCGTCACTTCCCTTGCCTACCACCCTCTGCCATCCCCCCATAGACACAGTTGTTCTAGTGCGCTACGTTCACCCTCAGAGACCGTCCCCTGAACTGCCCGACTCATCGATGGCCGGGCGGACCGGGGGACAACTAGCGTGCTCAGTCCCGCGACCGCGGGACGTACGGCGGCCACCCGAAGCCCCTCCGGGGCCAGGGAACCCCTCCCGCGCAGGAGGCGGAATCTGCGCACGCAAGCCCTCCCACGCTCGGTGGGAGGCGGCGGGACGACCGGGCCCTCAACCCTCCGGGCTGATGTGGACGGCCCCGCTTGCTCAAAGGCCCTACGGGCCCAGAGTGCTCGAGTTCCCAGCCAGCCTGTAGGCTGTCCCGGCTTGCCGGGGTACCTTGCAGGATGGCTAGCACAGGCCATCCCAGCTGTCCCAGCTTGTCGGGATACCTTAATGGATGGCTAACACAGGCCATCCCAGCTGTCCCGCTTGCCGGGATACCTTAATGGATGGCTGACAAAGGCCATCCCAGCTGTCCCGACTTGCCGGGATACCTTAATGGATGGCTAACACAGGCCAACCCGGCTCTTTCGGGGCTTGCTGGTGCGCCCTACCGGATGGCCAGACAGAAACCGCCGCCGTGCGCCCCGCGGTCCCGGACGACCTCGTTCGGCCCGTTTCAACGCGCCTTCCTCGGTCCCCTCGCCGTGCGCCTCGCGGTCCCGGACGACCCCGCTCGCCCTATTTCAACGCGCCCTCACCCGTCCGCCGCGTCCGTCTGCTCCGGCCAGTAGAATTCGAGGCGTGAGGACAAACATATGAAGCGGACTTTCACCATCGTGGTAGAGCGCGACCCGGAGAGCGCATGGCTCGTCGGCGAGGTGCTGGAACTCCCTGGCTGCTACTCCCAGGCTCCCGATCTCCCTGCTCTGGAAGCCAACATGCGTGAGGCGATCGCCGCCTATCTGAAAACATCAGACCCCGAGGAACCCCTCCCGGATTTCGTCGGAACATGGCGGGTTGAAGTGTCGGTGTGACGAAGCTTCGCCTGCTTGCGTACAGGGAACTGAGCAAAGTTGCCCAGGCGGCGGGGTTCACGTGGATGAGACGTGAAGGCAGTCACAACGTCTTCCGGAACGAGGCTGGCCGAATCGTCGTAATCCCTGACCACGGTTCACGGGTCATCGTCCGGCCGTTGTTACGGAAGATCCTGAGGGACGCCGCGCTCAGTGTCGCTGACTACGAGCGTCTGTTGCGACAGCTTTGAACCTCCTAACGCCCTGCGCGGGATAGCACCGTACCCGCCAGCGCGCCACCCGGTCATGCAACTTCGACCAGATCAACAGACGCCGACGGCTCAGGGACTTCCACTCCCTCCAGCTTCAACCCTTCGATGTGGAACGCGATGGCCTCCCGGATGCGCCTCTTGACGGCCGCCAACGTCTTGCCCGTCGCGACGCAGCCTGGCAGATCTGGGACGTAGGCGCCGTAGTTCCGTGGAGTCCGTTCGAACACGACAGCGTATTTCAAGGATTCTTGCGCCTTCTGAGCCCGGCCTGCCGGAGGATGCTGTGCCAGAGTCCCGTCTGCAAGTCGTCTCCGGGATTTCCTGAGACGGTCACCGTTCCCGGCTTTTCCGGATGCCTGAACTGCGGGTGGCTTCCCCGTTGTCGAACTTGTACCCATCCGTCTTGCTCCAGCGACCTGATGATTTCTCTGACTTTGGGTGGCACTAATGTTATCCGCGCTGATCCGATTCTCCTTCGCCTACGGCTTCACGACCGTCCCGTCCGCCCGGCGCACGGTGTCCCAGGCGCCGCCGAAGGCGCGCTCCTTGAACGGGTACTTCGCCGCCAGCTTCTCGTTGACATCTATGCCCAGGCCCGGTTTGCCGTTCGGCCACATGCAGCCGTCCCGCACCTCCGGGCAGCCTGGGAAGACCTCCTTCGTGCGCTCCCCGAACAGCGCCGCCTCCTGGATGCCGAAGTTCGAGCAGTTCAGGTCCAGCATTAAGTTCGCGGCGTGGCCCACAGGCGACGTATCCCCCGGCCCGTGCCAGGCCGTGCGCACGCTGAACAGCTCGCCCATCGCCGCGATCTTCCTGCACGGCGTGATACCGCCCATCTGCGACATGTGGATGCGGATGAAGTCGATGAGGCGGTCCTTGATCATGGGCACGACCTCGTGCGGCGAGTTCCACAGCTCCCCCATGGCGATGGGCGTCGAGCACTGCTGGCGCACGATGCGGAAGTAGTCGTTGCCCTCCGGCGAGAAGAGGTCCTCCAGGAAGAACAGCTGGTACTTTTCGACCTCCTTGGCGAGCCACACGCCCAGGATGGGCGGGATGCGCTCGTGGACGTCGTGCAGGATCTCGACCCCGTACCCGAACCGGCCGCGTATGTACTCGAACAGGCCCAGCGCCGAGCGGATGTAAGGCTTGGGCTCGAACACGCCGCCGGGGTGGGCGTAGAGCTGCTTGGGGTCGTAGTCACGCAGCCAGGTCGTCATGGGCACCGGGCCGCTGGCGACCTGCTCCTTCTTTGACCTGGCTTTCGCGGTCGTGCCCTTGGCGCCGCGCGTGCCGTAGGTCGCATAGCCGGGCGTGTCCACCTGCACGCGGATATGGTGGAAGCCCTTCTCCATGAAGGCCTCCATCTTGTCGCCGGTCTCCTCGGCGGTCGCGCCGGAGGCGTGGACGTAGACAGGCGCGGCCTCACGGGCCTTCCCGCCCAGGAGGTCATACACCGGCATGCCGGCCATCTTGCCCTTGATGTCCCAGAGCGCCTCGTCCACGCCGGACATGGCGTTGTTGAGCACGCCCGAGTTGCGCCAGTACGACGACACGTAGCTCGACTGCCAGATGTCCTCGATGTCGTCGACGCTCTTGCCCACCAGGAACGGCCTGAGGTAGTCCTCGACGGCCGCCTTGACCGTCGTGGGCCGCTGCGTGAACGTGGCGCAGCCGACTCCGTAGAGGCCGGGCTCGGTGGTCTCCACCTTCACGATGACGAGCCTGATGCCGTCGGGCTCGGTGAGTATGACGCGGATGTCCCTGATCTTTACGGTGCTCATGTGGGTTGTGGCCCTCATCAAGAAGGACGAACGGCGTGAGCATGGGCACGATGCGCCGCGTCACGGCCATCCGAGGCGCGGGAATTGTATCTGGAGCGTCAGTCGCCAAAACCGGCCTGCGCCTATACTGCGCTCCGGTCATCGCGTCCGCACAACATGGAGCAACAGAATGAAAGTCGCAGTGTGGCAGGGCGGAACGAAGTTCACGATCGAGCAGCGGCCCGACCCCGCGCCCGGGCCCGGCCAGGTAGTCGTCAAGGTCGATACCGTCGGCGTGTGCGGGTCTGACGTCCACATCACGCAGGGCCTCTTCCCCGCGACCCCGCCCCAGGTCCTCGGCCACGAGTTCAGCGGGACTATTACGGCGGCAGGGCAGGGCGTGCCGAAGGGCCGCGTCGGCGAGCTAGTCGCATGCGACATCTCGAGCCACTGCGGCGAGTGTCACAACTGCCGTGAGTGGAACTTCAGCCGTTGCGAGAAGGCTGAACGCTCGACAGGCGCGTTCGCCGAGTACTCGGTCGTGCCCACGCAGTCGGCGCACAAGCTCCCAGCCGGGCTGCCGCTGGAGCTCGGCGCACTGACTGAGCCGGCCTCGTGCTGCTACAGCGGCGTCGGCTTCCTGGAGATACCCAGGGACGCCGTCGCGGTGGTCATCGGCGCCGGGGTCATGGGCCTGTTCACCATCGCTGCGCTAAAGGCGCGCGGCGTCAAGACCGTCATAGCCTCAGAGCCCGTCGCCGCCCGCCGTGAGTTCGCCAGGCAGCTCGGCGCTGACATCCTGAACGATCCCGCGAAAGAGGACATCGGCACGGCCGTGAAGCAGGCGACCGGGGGCCACGGCGCACACATCGCCGTCGAGGTCGTGGGCAAGCCGCAGCTGCTGGCCAAGGCGATAGAAATTGTGCGGCCGCGCGGGCAGGTGCTCATGATCGGCGTGTCGAACAAGGGCACGACACTGCCCTACGACCTCTACGACCTGCACTACAAGGAGGTCCGGCTGCGCGGCGCGTTCGGGCGCGGGAACGCCTTCGGGAGCACCGTGAACGAGCTGCCGAAGCTCAACTTAAAGGGCGTGATCTCTGCCCGCTACCCGCTGGAGCGCGTGTACGACTCCATCCGGGACTCTGCCGAGGGCAAGGGCATCAAGCTGGTGGTCAAGCCGGGCGGGTGACGCGGGCTGGAGCGTGCGAAGTTCGAAGAGGCTTCGTTGGAGGCACCCGCAGCTATAAGGGCGAATATGGACAATGTCATGATGAGCACTTTTGAGACAGAGAACGAATTCGGGAAGGGGACCGTCCGCAACTGGGCCTCCATCCTGGACGCAACCACCCGCGCGCAAGCAGAGATGATCTCCCGCTCGCCCGCGGTGAGCGCACCGGTCGCGCTCATGCCCGACGCTCACTTTGGCCTCGGAGCGTGTGTGGGTTCGGCGATAGTCACGTCCGACAGCATCCTGCCCTCAGCGGTGGGTGTGGACATCGGCTGCGGCGTGATCGCGGTGGAGACTACGGCGCAAAGAGAACAAGTTACGGGGGACCAAGAGCGACGCGTCCTCGGCAAGATCCGAGACACGATCCCCGCGGGAGTCGGCCAGGGCCACGGAGGGACGACTACGGACTGGGCGACGTTCAAGGCACAGCACGGGGAGGCGCCGACCGGTGACGATGTGGTCAGGAAAAGGGCGTCGGAGCAGTTTGGCACTTTGGGGGCCGGCAACCACTTCGCAGAGGTCTGCGAGGACAAAGACAGCAGGGTCTGGCTGCTCGTCCATTCCGGGTCGCGTGGGCCGGGCAATATGCTCGCCGTGAAGCACATCGCGGTGGCCAGAGCAAGGAGCGATATAAAGACCGAGCACGCTGACCTGGCGTGGCTTTCGCAGGGCTCACCCGCCTTCGACGCGTACGTCGCTGACATGAAATGGGCCCAGGCCTTCGCGTTCAGTCAGCGGCAGTCCATGATGGATCGCATGGTGGAGGCGCTTGCATCGGAGGCGAAATTCGAAGTCGTCCGGACGATCAACTGTCACCACAACTACTCCCTGGAACTCGGACCCGGTAAGTGGCTCTCACGCAAGGGAGCTATCGCTGCGGAGGCCGGCGTCCTGGGCATCATTCCCGGTTCGATGGGTGCTCAGACGTACATTGTCCGGGGCAAGGGCAACGTGGAGGCTCACTGCACGTCTCCGCACGGGGCGGGCAGACTGTTAGGCCGGAACCAGGCGCGCAAGACGTTGAAGGTCGAGGACTTCAAGGCGCAGATGGCCGGCAGGACCTGGCAGGACAGGGATGCCGAAAAACTGCTGGATGAGGCGCCCGGGGCCTACAAGCCGATCGACGTCATCATGAAGGACGCCGAGCCGCTCGTGGAGCCGGTCGCCGTCATGAGCCAGTTCATCAACTTCAAAGGGCTATAGGGGGCATACTCTGGCGCTATCTATGGGCCGGGACCTGCTGGGGTGCCCCAGCGCCACGTCTTTCCTAATTGCGGGCTTTGAGACGAAATGAGGCCCGTGATGAGCCCTGCCCGCAAGCCCGCGGCGACCACCAGCGCGACGTACAGCGTGGGCTATGGCCGCGGGACCGCGCACATGGCGACCAGGACCGCCGAGGTGCAGGCCGCGTTCTTGCTGTCGCACCTGAAGCCCGGCATGCGGCTGCTCGACTGCGGCTGCGGGCCCGGAACGATCACCCTTGGGCTAGCGCGGCGTGTGCATCCGGGAAAAGTCACCGGCATAGACATATCGGAGTCGGACATCAAGCAGGCCAAGGAGACCGCCAGGCTCGAAAAGGTCAAGAACGTCGCCTTCCAGGCAGGGTCTGTCTACGAGCTCCCGTTTCCGGATGGGTCGTTCGACGTCGTGTATTCGAATGGGGTGTTTGAGCACCTGAAAGAGCGCGAGCGCGCCGCGTTAGAGGTGCTGCGGGTCCTGCGGCCGGGAGGCCTGGCGGCGCTGCGGACGCCAGCGCTGAACTGGTGCATCTGGTGGCCGCCCACTCAGCCTTTGAAGGACTTCCTGGACCTCTGGGTGAAGGTGGGAGCGCAGCTCGGGGCCGACTTCGATGTCGCCCTCCGCATGCCTCAACTGCTGGAAGAGGCCGTCTTCGAAAACTTGCAGCTGTCTGCGTCGTTCACTTACGACACGCACGGCGGCAAGGTGCTCGCGGCACGCATGCGCGACCCGGAGATGACGAAGCTGGCCGTGTCGAACAAGATCATGACGGCTGCGCGGCTCAAGAAGGTCCTTGACGATGTGGACGCATGGGCGGCCCAGCCCGGTGCGACAGTCCTGAGTGCGTGGGGAGAGGTCCTGGCGCGCAAGCCCAAAGGCTGACCGTCAATGTCAGGACGGACTCTCTGTCGCCCCGGGCTTGTCGAGGGGCCGGTCCGGTCTGCAAATCCCCTCACCCTGGCCCTCTCCATCGAGGGGAGAGAGGACAAACGGACGCCCTTCGACAAGCTCAGGGCGAACGGACTTGACGTATTGCCGCGCCCATACACACCCGCGTCGTTAAGACCCCGCGCCTTTGACCTCGGCGGGGAGGGCGAACCAGAACATCGAGCCCGCCCGCTCCTTGCTGCGGACGCCGATCTCGCCGTGGTGCGCCTCGACGATCGCCCGGCAGATTGCCAGGCCCAGCCCGGCGCCCTCGCGCCCTCGGCGCATGCCCTGGCGGACGCGGAAGAACTTGCTGAACAGGCCGTCGAGCATGGCCTCGGGGATGCCCTCGCCCTGGTCGGAGACCTCTGTCACGACGCGCCCCGCGCCGTCCGCGTGCGCCTTCACAAGGACTGGGCCGTCGGAGTACTTCAGGGCGTTGCTCAGCAAGTTGTCCAGCACCCGGCCGACCTGCCCGGGGTCGGCGTAGACAGCGGGCAGACTGGCCGGCGCTTCACCGTTGATCTCCCGCCCGGTCCCGTAGCGCGACCGGCGGGCGCGCCGCAGTGCGTCAGCCACGAGGTCAGCCAGGTGGCAGGTCTCAAGCTCGAAGATGCTCGCTCCCGCCTCGATGCGGGACATGTCGAGGAGGTTCGATACGAGGTCCCCAAGGTGCTCGGCCTCATCATCAATCGCCGTCAGCTGCCCGGCCATCGGGGAGCCGGCCGGTACGTCGCTGGCGGCCTCGCGGAGCAGCTCCTTGATAGTGGACAACGGGGTGCGCAGGTCATGCGTGACCATGGAGAAGAAGTCCTGGCGCACCTGGTCGAGCTCTTTCACCCTGGTCATGTCCTGGAAGACGATGACAACTGCGCTAACCTGGCCACCGGGAGCGAACGCGGGCGCGGCGCTGACCAGGGTGGGGCGGCGCGTGCCGTCGGCGCGCAAGAGCACCAGCTCCACCGGCCCCACGGCCACGCCGGTCTTCAAGGCCGCCTCTGATGGGGCTTCTTCGGGCTTCACCTCGCCCCCGTCTGCGCGGAAGAGGCGCAGCGCGGCCCGGTCGAGACTGAGTTCGGCCCCCACCTCCAGCGCCATGCCGGTGATGTCCCGCGCCGCGCGGTTGGCTGAAACGACCTTGCGGCCCTCGGCGCGCAGGACGACCACGCCCGCCGGTGACGCCTGCAGGACAGCGTCCAGCTGGCGCTCTGCGGACTGGGCAGCGTCTTTGAGCCGTGACTCTTCTTCGAGGAGCTCCTCGTTGGTGAGGGCGACCTGGGCGTATGCGGCCAGGGCCTGGACGAGCTGCT
>CAYWBD010000204.1:0-10918 GCA_964456315.1 uncultured Thermoflexus sp. | reverse complement strand
GGCCGAGACCAGCACGGGGTCGATGAACGGCTTCAGCGGCTCTGTCACCAGCGCCTGCAGCGGGTGCGAGACGATGGGCAGCCTGATGCCGGCCATGTCGGAGATGGTCGAGGCCCAGCCGGCTGTCTGGTTCACGACGGTGCCCGTGCGGACATCGCCCCGGGACGTCTGCACGGCCGTGACTGCGCCCTTCGCGACGGTGATGCCGGTGACGTTTGTATACGGGTGGATTTCGACGCCCAGGCGGTCGGCGGCGCGAGCGTATGCCCAGACGACCGCGTCGTGGCGGATGATGCCTCCCGGCGGGTGGTGAAGCGCGGCCTGCACCGGGTAGCGCGGGCGGTCAGACAGGTCGAGGGCCGGGACGAGCTTCGCGATCTCCTCCCGGAAGATCACCCGGCTGTCCACACCGAGGAGCTGGTTTGTTTCGGCGCGTACACGCAATCCAGTGACCGCCTGGTCCGTGTGGGCGAACGTCAGGTGGCCTCTGCGGCTGAACATGACGTTGAACCCGAGTTCCACCGAGAGCTGGTCGTAGATCTGGACAGACTCGTCGTAGAAACGGACGCCCTCGGTCGTGCGGTAGTTGGAGCGGATGATCGCCGTGTTACGTCCGCTCGATCCCGCTCCGATGTAGTAGCGCTCAAGCACCGCGACATTGCGGATGCCGCGCTTTGCCAGCTCGTAGGCGGTTGCCAGGCCGTGTACCCCGGCGCCGATGATGACGACGTCGTACGACGGCTTGAGCGGCCTGGGCGTGAACAGCTTGACTTTGCGGAACGGGCCGAACATGGGCTATGCCCCCTCGAGGAAGAGGTTGCCCACTGGCGACAGGCCGTGTCGGCTCCCGGAGTGCATCAGCGCCTCCCACAGATAGGCGGCGTAGTCCCTCGGCGTCAGCAGAGTGAACCGTGGCAGCCCTGCCAGGTCCTGCCGGGCAAGGGTGACGCGCACGTTGGCGACTGGCGTGTGGACGATGCGGAGGTCGGGGATGGCCCTTGGAGCCAGGTCAGCCGGACAGAGCTCAGCAAGGACCTTTCGTGCGTTGGGGCCGACTATCACAAGCGCGACATAAGCGGAGCTAAGGTCAACCACCGTGGCCCGTCCGGCTGCAATTGGCGGCGGCGCTGCGCCTAGGGCTGTCAGCACGAGCGCTTCGTCGGGGGCCAGGCCCCAAACCTGGGACGCCAGGCCCTGCGCCGCGAGAGTAGTGATCGCGACCGCGCCAGGCTCGAAGCCGGGCGAGAAGGCTCTCAGAGCTTCAGATGTCATGGGGCCCTGCACGAGGAGTTTGCTCAGGGGCCCCCAGTCCAGGAGGCCGGCTGCAGAGCGGACCGCCTCTGCCTCAGCGGCAGGTTTCACGTAGTCGACTGGCCAGCGCAGGTCTGGCGCGCGCCACCGTGCGCCCAAACGTGCGTGGACAGCCTCTAGCGGGCTTGACCGCACGGCTGGCCTAGTGATGGCGTTCGGCCCTTCGAGAGCCTCAGGGACCGGACGGCGGGGGGGCTTGGTGATGGCGTTCGGCCCTTCGAGAGCCTCAGGGACCGGACGGCGGCCTGGAGGGGTAGTCGTCACATCCGCAACCTCGCGCCGTCGGGGTCGTAGAACGGCTTCGTGCGCACCTTTCCCGTGGTGGTCAGGCCGCTAGTACCTACCCCGAGGCGAATGACGAGTTGCCGGTCTTCTGCGGCCTGAGCCGCTGGCACCCAGCCCATCCCGATCGCCTTGCCAAGGGTCGGGCTCCACTTGCAGCTTGTCACCCGGCCTATCACCCGTCCTTCGTGCACGATGGCCGCGCCCTCGGCAGGTATGCCCTGCCCTGTGACCTCGAACCCCACGAGCGCATCGCCCGGCCCGCGCACAGCGGCGGCGGCGATGGCATCCCGACCGATGAAGTCGGGCTTGTCAGCCTTCACGAGCCAGCCCAGGCCGGAGCCGGCGGGCTCAGACAGCGCGTCCGTGTCCTGCCCGACGATCAAGTGCTGCTTCTCCAGCCGGAGCACACGTTGCGCCTCTATGCCAAAGGGCTTGATGCCGACATCGCGCCCGGCGTCCATTACGGCGTCCCACAGGTGCGCGCCGTAGTCCGCCGGGACGTGTATCTCGTAACCCATCTCGCCGACGAACCCTATGCGCAGGATGACCGCCGGCACGCCGGCGACGTCCCCCTCGACCGCGGCCAGGTACGGCATCGCCTTCGCTGACACGTCCATCGGGG
Organism: uncultured Thermoflexus sp.; assembly: GCA_964456315.1. Classification (GTDB taxonomy): domain Bacteria; phylum Chloroflexota; class Dehalococcoidia; order Lucifugimonadales; family Lucifugimonadaceae; genus SHXW01. The sequence goes on along the minus strand of CAYWBD010000204.1, from coordinate 8,700 downwards.
TCAGGCGCGCCATCACCTCCCGGGCACGCGGCCCGGCCAGGTTGACCGCAGCGTACTGGGACGTGATGTTGGTCACCTGCACGCCCCGGCTTGAGCCCGCGAGCCACCACTTGAACCACTGCTCCATGGCGTCGATTGTCCCCGTCGCCGTGGTCACGAAAAAGCGGTCTGGGCCGAGCCGGGCCACCGTGCCGTCGTCGAGCACGATGCCGGCGTCGTCGGTCATTACCCGGTAGCGGACGCGGCCAAGCCGGAGGTCGCTGAACCGGTTGGGGTGGAGCCAGTCCAGGAACTCGCCGGCGCCCGTGCCGCGCAGCTCCAGCTTGCCGAGAGTGCTCACGTCTATGACGCCCGCGGCCTCCCGCACTGCCCTGCACTCTTTATCCACGGACGTGTAGAGCAACGGGCGCTTCCACTCGCCCATGTCCATCCAAGTTGCGCCGAGCGCGACGTGGCGTTCGTGCATGGCCGTCTGCCTAAATGGGGCTAGGTGCGGGCCCGCCAGGGCGGCAAGCGTGACGGGCTGGAACGGTGGCCGCGCGGTGGTGAGGCCTGTGGCGGAGACGCCCTGCCCGGCGATCGCGGCGTGCACGCGGGCCGACAGGCTGTGGCACATCTTGCCCTGGCACGGGCCCATGGTGACGGTGCTGTAGCGCTTCAGGGTCTCCAGGCTGTCGAACCCTTCCCCGACTGCGCGCTTCAGGTCCTTGACGGTGACGTCCTCGCAGATGCAGATGAACGCCTTTCGTCCAGCGGGCAGGCTGATGAGAGCTGGCGGCTGTCGACGGCCCGGTGCGGTCTGCGACGGTTGCGCGATGGGCCTGGCGACGGCGATGCCCAGCGCGGCCTCAGCGGCGGCGCGGCCCGCGGCGACTCCGCGGGCTGCGACTGTCGCGTCGTCCACAACGCCTTCGACGTGGCCGGCGGCGTGGATGCCCTCGGTGCGGACGCCGGGGACGAACTGATCGATCGCGGCGTCGTACCTCGGGCTGACACCTTCGTGGGCGAGCAGCGCGATGACGGGCTCGGGACGGCAGGCAACGGCGACCAGGTCGCAGTCGATGGTGCGTTTCGCGCCGCGCACCGTGATCTGTAGTCCTGACACCGAAGGGCGGCCGGTGGCCTTCATCACCACTGCGCCGGTGTACATCGCTGCGCCGGCGTCGCGGACCGGCCCGACGAGCGCGGCAGCAGGCTCGGCGCTCCTGCTATCCACGACCGCGACGACGCGGATGCCCGCCTCGGAGATTTCCGCAGACGTCCGCCACCCGTGGTCGTCGTCCGTGACTATGACCGCTGTCTCCCCGGCCAATACGCCGTACAGCCGGGCCAGCCGCAGCACCGCAGACCCAAGCATCACGCCGGGGCGGTCGTTGTCCTGGAACAGGGCTGGACGTTCTGCCGCGCCGGTGGCAACGACAATCTGCCTCGCGCGCACCCTGAACATGTCGCTGCCTCGCGCGACGCCCAGCAGCTTGCCTTCGTACAACCCGAAAGCCGTTGCGTTCGGCAGGTGTTCGATGTTGGGCGAGGTCTTCACAAGTTCGGCCAGTCTGGCCGCGGCCTCATGCCCTGGTAGCCCGTTCAGCCGAGCGTCCCCGTCAAATGGCGCGGCCAACATCCTCAGGTGGCCACCGAGCCGGGGCTGGTCGTCGAGGAGCACAACCCTCGCGCCCATCGCAGCGGACTCAAGCGCGGCCAGGCAGCCCGCCGGGCCACCGCCAACGACTGCGACATCGCAGTGCAGGTGCCGTTTGCCCGGGTGCAGGTCCGGCCGGGCGCTGATGTCCACCTTGCCAAGCCCCGCCAGCCTTCGCAGGACGCGCTCGTACACCGGCCACATGAAGCGGGGCCTTATGAACGTCTTGTAGTAGAACCCGACGGGCAGCACCCGGTCGAAGCGGTCCAGGACGCCCAATACGTCCCGGCGCGCGGACGGCCAGGCATTCTGGCTCCTGACAACCATCCCGTCCCGCACCTGCTCGACGCACGCTCGGACGTTCGGCGCGCCGTCGACCTGCACCATACAGTTGGGGCAACGGCCCGAGCAGCACACCAGCCCGCGCGGCCGGTGGTACTTGAAGCTGCGGGACAAGACCCTCTCGCCGGACGCGGCTAGCGCAGAGCCGACGGTGTCCCCCTCGAACGCCTCGTGCTTGCGGCCATCGAAGCTGAATAGCAGCTTGCGGTCGCGGGACAGCTCCTCGCCCGCGCTCGCGGGTAGCCTCCGCTCAGGCATCTTTCGGCTCCGGCGATGCGGGTGCGCCGGGCAGGGCTGAGCCGGGCAGGGTTGAGCCGGTGACCCGGTTGTCACGCGTGTCCCGTCCGGCCTGGAACCAGCGGCGGCACCCCTGGCTGTGGAACCACCACGCCTGCTCAAAACCGGCGGCGTTGACTTTCATATAGAGGTAGTCCGCCCACACCGCCGTGGCTGACCCTGGCGCCGGCCTGCGCTTGACCTCGCCGCCGTATCTGAACTCGTAGGCGTCCCGCGGGCCGCAGACCGGGCACGGCAACAGGAACGACATCAGGGCTGGCCAGGCACCCAGTGCGTGCCGACGAGCGGGATGCGCGTAATCGCGGCAGCCTCCATCGTGAGCGCGCGCAGGTCATCGGGGTCCAGGTCGTGCACGTTGGCCTTCCCGCACGACCGGGCGATCATCTGCACTTCGAGCGCCATCGCGATCAGGAAGTTGGAGACGCGTTGTGCCGCCTCGTCGACTGGCAGGCGCGCCATTAGCTCCGGATCCTGGGTCGTGATGCCCACCGGACAGCGGCCGGTGTGGCAGTGGTGGCACGACCCGGGCTGCGTCCCGAGCTTCGTATAGTCGTCCACGAACAGCCGACGGTTGCAGTTCAGCGCGATCAGCGCGGCGGTGCCGATGTAGCAGGCGTCCGCGCCGAGCGCCAGCGCCTTCGCCACGTCCACGCCGCTGCGGATGCCGCCCGCGGCGATGAGCTGCACCTTGCCGTACAGGCCCAGGTCCTCCAGCGCACGCCGGGACTCTGCGATGGCGGCAAGGGTCGGGATGCCGGTGTGGTCCTGCAGTATTTCGGGCGACGCCGCTGTCCCGCCTTCCATGCCGTCCACCACGACCACGTCCGCTCCGCACTTGGCGGCCAGCTTCACATCGTCGAACACGCGAGTAGCGCCCATCTTGACGAAGATGGGCACCTTCCAGTCTGTGGCCTCCCTTAGCTCCTCGATCTTGATGATCATGTCGTCCGGGCCCAGAAAATCCGGGTGGCGCGCAGGCGAGCGCTGGTCCACTCCGGGCGGCAGGTCGCGGATGGCGGCGATCTGGGCAGAGATCTTGCTGCCAAGCAGGAGGCCGCCTGTGCCGGGCTTCGCTCCCTGGCCGATGGTGAGCTCAATGGCGTCGGCCTGCCTCAGGTGGTGCACGTTTGCGCCGTAGCGGCTGGGCAGCACCTCGACGACCATCTTCTTTGAGTGCTCGCGCTCTTCCGGCAGCATCCCGCCATCGCCAGAGGTGGTCGACGTGCCCGCTGCCGCCGCGCCCTTGGCCAGGGCCACCTTGGCGTTCATGGACAGCGCGCCAAAGCTCATCCCCGTGATCATGATCGGGATGTCGAGCTCAAGCGGCCTCTCGGCGTTGCGGGTGCCGAGTACGGTCGTCGTCACGCACTTTTCGCGGTAGCCCTCCAGGGGGATGCGCGTGAGCGACGCCGGCAGGAACGTGAGGTCATCGAGGGACGGCAGGGGTTTGGGGCGCAAAGTCCCGAAGCCGCGGATGCGGTAGCGTCCGAGCGCCGCCTTTTCCTGGATCTCGTCGATCACGTCGGGCGTGTAGATGGGACTGCTGCGGAGCGGACGGGGGTCGTTCATAGCGCCGCCCGCCAGGCCTCTAGCTCCGAATGCTCAAAGTTCCACAGCCTGCGGCCGGCCACGACCTTTCGCAGCCGACCTGGCCGTGCCAGGCCGTGCTGAGCGGCGAGGTCGCTCAGAGTGCTGAGTTCGCCTGGCGTTGCGTCGGACACGACGGCGTCATTGCCCAGCGAGGCGATCTCCCCACCGACGTAGACGGTCCCTTCGTACATGGAGTCGGCCAGCGCGTCTCCAGCATTTCCCAGAATGAGGACGAGGCCTTTCTGCATCATGAACGCGGTCATGTACCCGGCATCGCCGCCGATGAGGAGCAGGCCGCCCTTCATGCTGATGCCGGCCCTGGCCGCACAGTCGCCCTTCACTACCACTGTGCCTCCGCGAATGGACGCCGCTGCGCCGTTGCCGGCGTTGCCGTCGACCGTGACCTTGCCTGACAGCATGCCTTCTGCAAGACCCCAGCCCGCGCTGCCGTGGACCGTGACCTCCGCGCCGTCGTTCATGCCTGCGCCGTAGTACCCGGCACTGCCTTCGAACCCGACCTGGCAGCGGGTCAGGATGGCCACGCCAAGGTTGTGCCTGGCGCCCGGGTTGGCGACGGTGATCTCGCCGCCACTTGCCGCCGCGGACCTGATTTCCCGGTTGATGTCCCTGACGGTCTTGCCGGCGCAGTCTATGCGGAGTGCGGTGGCCATGGTCATGATGCGGCTGCCGTCGCCAGGACGGGCCGGCGCCACAGGCGGTGCACGTTGCCGCTGGGCTCGTAGGCCACGCCAGCGCCGCCGAGGGCGTGGCGAATGGCGACCTCTTCGTTGGCCAGCGCAACGTAGGAGTCAGTCTCGACAATCAGCAGGGGCTTCAGTGCGAACGGGTCCCGCGCGTACCCGAACCAGTCTGGCGTGGCGACGAGGTAGGTGAAGCTGCCGTCCAGGTCCGCCAGCGACCTCGTCATCGCCTCCTCCAGAGAGCGGCCGTGCGCCAGCTGGTCGGCTAGGTAGACGCCGATGACCTCGGAGTCATTCTCAGTGAAGAACTTGACGCCTTGTTGCTCGTACATGCGGCGCAGGCGGTGGTAGTTCGTGATGTGCCCGTTGTGGACTGTGGCGAGGTCCGGCACGCCCCGCGCCCAGAAGGGCTGCGAGTGCGACAGGTCGACTTTGCTTTCAGTTGAAAGGCGGGTGTGGCCGATGCCGTGGCTGCCGCGGAACTTGTTGGCATCGAACAAGCGGGCCATATTTGACGGCGCGCCGACCTGCTTGACCAGCTCCAGCCGTGTGCCAAGGCTGATGATCTCGAGCTGCGAAGCGGTGGACTCGACTGTCGAGCAGAACTCCGCCGGGGTCGTGGTGCGCTCGAGCTCTGCACGCAGGAGGCCGTCTGTGAGCCGGTGGGCCCGGACCTTCGCCACGCTGCCGATCAGCGCCAGCGCGTCAACGGTGGCGTCCTCGCGGTCGCCGGATTCGGGCAGTTTGACCCAGCAGATCTCGCGGCCGGGCACCGCGGCGCCGAAGAGGGCCAGCCCCGCGGAATCGGGCCCGCGCTGGCCCAGCGCCTCCAGCATGAGGAGGAGCGTCTTGCCGACCGGCGCCTGCCCGGATTTCTTGTCGAGGTACCCAGCGATGCCGCACACGGCTTGCGTCCGTCCTTACAAAGCGCGCCACAGGGCCGCGCGCATCTCAGCCAACGGCACCTGAGTGTATCGGGTGGACGAGACTACGCGCCGGGCGTGCCAGCAGTCCCGGTCTGGAGCCTGCGGCTTAGGCCTGGTTCCCGGCGGAGGCGCTACTTGCGGACACGCTTAGGCCTGGTTCCCGGCATAAGCGCCCTGCAACAGCCTGTTCGCGGCGAACCTGCCGAGGCCCAGCGACGAGATGTCGAGCGAGTGTGCCTTGCCGTCCAGGACCTCTTCGGCGATTAGCGCGCCTATCGCCGGTCCCAGCTTGAAGCCGTGGCCGCTGAAGCCGACGCAAAGCACGAGCCCCTCGACGCCTGCCACGCGCCCCAGTATCGGGTGCCAGTCCGGCGTCACGTCGTAGAGGCTGGCGTATCCCGCCACGATGCGGGCCCGCTTTGCAAACGCTGGGAGCCGGAAGCGGAGCCGGTCCATGATCATCTCGCCGTACGGCCCGTCCGCAACACGCTTGAAGTTGTCCGGGTCGGCGTACTCGGACTCCTTGGGGTGGCCGTCACCGACGAGGAGCATCGTCCCGTCCTTGCGACGCCAGTAGTCGCGGTCAACGCCGTTGGAAACAGGGACGCGCGGCATGAGGGCCTGGTCGTCGCATGCAAGAACGATGTCCTGCTCGCGGGTCACTTTGAGAGGCACGTCCACGCCAGCCCAGGACGCAACCCGCCCGCCCCACGGCCCGGCAGCATCAATGACGACCGGCGTCTGGACCTGGCCCACGGTCGTGTCCACGGCGGTCACCTTGCCGTTGCGGCGCCGGATGCCATTGGCGGCGACGCCCTCGATGATTTCCACCCCCTTAGAGCGCGCAGCGTTGGCGAACCCGAGCGTCGTGGCGACAGGGTCCGCGTAGCCGCCTTTGGGCTCGAAGAGGACCGCACCGATGCCGTCTGTGTTGATCCCAGGGACCATGTCCGAGAGGTCCGTCAGTGAGAGCGTCCGAGCCTCCACGCCGATTTTCCTGTGGCGGACGAGGAGCCGCTCCATCTCGGGCCGCATGGCCGCAGAACCAATCTTGATCCAGCCGGTCTGATGGAACACACCGCGCTGACCGGTCAGCTCCTCGAAGCGCTCGAAAATGCGGACTGAGCGCAGCGCGAGTTCGGTGACCACGTCCTGCGAGTAGTGCTGCCTGACCAGCGCGCCGGAGTGGCCCGTGCCCTCGGCTGCCAGGGTCTTCTCCTCAAGCAGCACGACGTCCGTGCAGCCCCGCACGGCGAGGTGGAAGGCGATGCTCGCGCCCATCACCCCGCCGCCAATGATCACCACCTCAGCGTTCTTGCGCACGGGCTGGTACTCCAGGCCGGAGGGCTGGGCCGGACAAACGATGGGAATTTGAGGTCCACGTCACGGGACCAGTGGCGCCGGGACTCGATACGGCAAAGCGCCGTCGGTCACCCCCACCGCGACCGCCACCAGGGCACCGGTTGAGCCTGAGCCTGGCGCCCTTCCTGGTCCCGATAAAACTTGGTGGAGCTGAGCGGGATCGAACCGCTGACCCCCTGCTTGCAAAGCAGGTGCTCTCCCAGCTGAGCTACAGCCCCACAGTCTTGAGTTCCAGGACAGCAGGCGCTTGCTGTCGCGCCGTGCCCCTAGCGTCATGAGAGCCCATAACTGCCGCGCTCCGGGGAGCCGGAACGGGACCCTAGACGTGGCACAGCGCACTTCTGCAATTCTCGGCGCGGGCGACCTCCCGGTCAACATCATGAGCTTCAAGCGGCACCTCAGGGCCGGCCGGGACTCCGAGTCATACAGTTTCAGGCGGCCGCGCCAGCCTTGACCGGATGCCACCGGACGAGTTCTAGTTCATACTCCCGCCGGCGCCCATGGCAGCTTGGTCCGCCGACCCTGGTCCCACTTCTCGGATCCGGCTCACCTTTTCAAGCAGCCGGAGCCATCCCTCCCCATCAGTGCGCTACTCTGTATATGCGAGTACCCGGGTCCCGCCGGCAGGACGGAGAGAAGCGGTCGTTGAGGATCTTGTTCCTTTCTCAGACGTTTCCGTTCCCGCCAAATAGGGGAGACCGCCTCAAGGCATACCAGTTGGTGAAGAACCTGTCACTGCATAATGATATTCATCTTTTTACCTTCTACCAACCGGACGATGAGTTTGAGCCTGGGCGGGAAGAACTGCGAAAGTACTGTAGTTCCATTGTCACGCACCCGGTCGCGAAAGTCAGATCCGCCTCCGCCGTCCGCTACGCACTTTCCTACCTGGCTGGCACGCGGCCATTCTTCATACGGCGTTATGACTCCCCGGATGCACGGGCGCTTGTCGAGCGCATGTGCGCCCAGATCAGGCCCGACTTGTGTCATTTCGAACTTCTCGGGACAGCCGCTTTGCTCCCGGCGGTGGGTCAGCTCCCCACCGTCCTCGGAGCTACCGATGACCTCTCAGTCGCCGAGTCGCGCTCCGCCGGCACTGCCCGCAATCCGCTTCGGCGCCTGTACCGCAGGCATCAGGCCCGAGCCATCCGGACGTACCAATCAACTGTGCTCGGCAGGTTTGACCGCTGTATTTTTGTTGCTCAGAATGACCTGTCTTCTGCCAGCGCACGGTCGCCAGACTCCCGATGTGAGCTGATCCCAAACGGGGTTGACACTGCGTTCTTTTCACCGGCAGCTCCAACCGAAGGAGGGCCACCCTGCCTGGTGTTCACTGGCAACATGGGAGGTGAACAGAGCATTGACGCGGTGGAGTACTCTTCCCAGCGCATCCTCCCAATTGTGCGCGTACAGTTCCCCGCTGTGCGTTTCATCGTCGCCGGGAGCGACCCCTCTCGTCACATATTGGACCTCTCCAAAAAGCATGATTTTGAAGTTACAAGGAGGGTCCCGGACATAAGGCCCTACCTGGCACGCGCTTCCGTATACGTCTGTCCGATCAGGACCGGAACAGGGTTCAAGAACCGCCTCGCAGAAGCTATGGCAATGGCCCGGCCGGCCGTTGCCACCACCATCAGCGCTGCCGGCCTCCCCGGAGCGCGTGATGACACCAACATGCTGCTTGCCGATAATGCTGAGCAGTTTGCGGCGAAGGTCTTACGCCTGTAAAAGTCGGAGTGAAACTGGCTCTCCCGAGCATTTGATGACGAGGTGCAGGAGAGGCGTGACCGTCAGGGCGACGGTGCTGTTGGCGGCGCTGCTGCGGGCGTGGCGGCGACAGGCT
>CAYWBD010000203.1:0-2103 GCA_964456315.1 uncultured Thermoflexus sp. | reverse complement strand
GGGCACACTGCGTGCATGCCGCGCTGGCACCAGTAGCACTTGCCGCATGTCAGGACGTCGTTGACTACGACGCGCAGCCCCGGCTTGATGCCGGTGACGCCCTGCCCTACTGCAACGACGTGCCCGGTGATCTCGTGCCCGAGCACCAGTGGCGCCATGCGGCCAGTGAGGACGTTTGGCTTACCGGTCTGGACCCAGAGAGGGCCGTACTGCCACTCCTCTATGTCTGTGGCGCAGATACCGGTGTGCGTGACGCGGACCTTGACCTCGCCAGCCCTCGGCTGCGGCTCCGGGAAATCCTCGAGCCTGAGGTCCTTGTTGCCGTGATAGACGAGGGCTTTCATAGGAAGGCCTCTGGGCGTCTCTGGGGCCCGGTGCGGAGTGGCCTGCCGGCCCCGGTGTCCTTAACAAGCGGCGCAGCGGGCCGGTGTCTCAACAACCGGCGAAATGTTACATGCCTGGTGCGTGCTACGATTCCGCCACGTTTGCGAGGATACGCTGGCCCGAGTGGCCTGCGAAGCGGAGAAGCCAATGTCAGACAAGAACCCGATTATCACCAAAGTCGAAGTCACGACGTTCGAGTACACGCTAGATAACCTCGGCAAGGACTACAACACGTTCAACACGGTCTACCAAAAAGGTGCGCGCCAGACCGCCCGAGGGAACTTGCTGTCGGTCCACACCGACGCCGGGATCGTCGGCGAGTACCCCGGCGTGGGCGGGCCGACGTTGGCGCAGGTCCGGATGGTCTCTGAGTACCTGATCGGCAAAGAGGCGTTAGGTCGCGAAAAGGTCTACCAGGACATCAAGCGAGGCCTTCGGCACTACGACATGACGGGCGTCGGCGTCGTAGACATCTGCCTCTGGGACATCGCCGGCAAGCTCTACAACGCGCCCCTTTACAAGCTGCTCGGCGGGACCCGCAAGCCGCTGCCGGCGTACGCGTCAACCCTGCACGGTGATGAGAACGGCGGCCTCTCCACCCCGGAGCAGTTCGCCGACTTCGCCCAGCAGTGCCACGAGATGGGCTACCCGGCGTTCAAGATCCACGGCTGGGGGCTGGCCGGCCAGAACATCAAGCGCGAGATCGACAACGTGCTGCTCATGGGCAAGCGCATGGGCGGCAAGATGGCCCTGCTGATCGACCCCGCCTGCGAGGTCGCAAACTTCGGCCAGGCGCTCGCTCTGGGCCGCGCCTGCTACGAGGCCGGCTTCTTCTGGCTCGAAGACACGTTCCAGGACGGCGGCGTCTCCGCGTTCGCCCACCGCAAGCTGCGGCAGATGATAAAGACCCCCATCCTGCAGACTGAGCACGTCCGTCTGCTGGAGATGCATGTGGACTTCATCATCGCCGAGGGCACCGACTACGTCCGCGCCGGCGCCCACGAGGACGGCGGCATCACCGGCGCGCTGAAGATCGCCCACGCCAGCGAGGGCTTTGGCCTGGACGTGGAGCTGCACGGGCCTGGGCCAGTCCACCGGCACATCATGTCGTCGATCAGGAACACGAACTTCTACGAGCTGGGCCTTGTCCACCCGCTCGTGCGGACAAACCGGCCGACGGTGTATCAGGGCTACTCGGACGAGCTGAACGCCGTGGACCGCAACGGCTGCGTGTATGCGCCCGAGGGACCGGGCATCGGCGTGCCAATCGACTGGGACTGGGTCAAGGCGCACCAGGTTGACCACGGGGTGCTGGCGTCGGTCAAGTAGAGCCCTCTTCGCCTGGGAGTGGGCAGGGATGAGGGACACTAGACGGCGGTGCAAGTGTCCTCAGAGTGGGAACGAGGTGTACTTTGGAACCGCCAATAGGAAACGTCGTGGACGATTGGCGCTTGGAAAAACGATGCAAAACAAGCCAAGGACGTCTTGAGCTCGAAGCGCACATAATCTCAGGCAAATTTAGCGTCTACTTGTACGGTGACCACAACACTAGAAGCAGTCCCGAAATTCTGAAATACAGCTGGGAATGTACCTGAGCGAAGTTTGCCGGGCAATTGAAACCTGTGGCTGACGGCCTTTGAGAAGGGAGTCAGCCATGGACCTTGAGGAGTTGACCGACGCACAGTGGAAGTTCATCTCGCCGCTGCTTCCGGAGCAGCG
>CAYWBD010000202.1:0-5230 GCA_964456315.1 uncultured Thermoflexus sp. | reverse complement strand
GCGGTCGAGGACGCCCGGCAGGCGGTCGCGGCGGGTTTCACGGCGACGAAGGACCACTTCTACCACGCCGCCTCGGAGAACATCCGCTGGCTGACGGCTGTGCGTAAGGCCGTTGGCCCGGACATAGGACTGATGCACGACTGCGTGGGCATCTACAGCTACGACGAGGCGGTGCGGGTCGGGCGCGCTCTTGAAGAACTGGACTACCTCTGGTTCGAGGAGCCGCTGCCTGAGCGCCAGCACAACCGCCTGCGCCAGCTCTGCGCCGCCCTGGACATCCCTGTGCTGGCGACTGAGATGATGATGTACGACGTTGACCTGTGCGCGCAGTGGCTGATTTCGGGTGCGACTGACCTGGTACGCGCCAACGCACGGCACGGCACGACGGCGGCCTTGAAGCTGGCCCACCTCGCGGAGCTGCACGGGACGAACATCGAGTTCAACGCCGGCGGAGGTCTCTTTGGGCTGGTGCACGCCCACCTGCTCTGCGCGGTCTCCAATACGAGCTACTACGAATACTTTCCGGGCGGTTCGCAGGATGAGGTCGGGAAGGACATCGGCCTGATGAACCCCGTGCTGCCCGAGAAGGGGCGCATCCGGCCTCCAGGCGGGCCTGGCTGGGGCGCGGAGTGGGACTGGAAACGGTTCAAGACGGCAACTGTCGAGGTTTTTTGAGAGGCTGCACCAGGGGTCGCCGGGACTTCTGCCTCCACTGCGCCCCTACGTGCATAGGCACCTGTTTTCAGCGCTGACAGAGGGAGCTCGGGTGCGACAAATGAGGGGCGCGGAATGACGGTCAACAGGCGGCTGCTCGAGTTGGCCAGGCCCTGGATCGAGCGGCAGCTGGGGTTCCCGCTGCCGGGGCCGGGCGCTGGCGCGAGGCCAGTCGTGCGGGCGGGGCCCACGGGCCCGGGCGCCCACCCGCTCTACGCAGTGCGCGTGGACACGGTCGTCGCGGTTTCGGCGCGGGAAGAGTGGGTGCGGCCATTGCAGGCAGTCGTGGACGGCCTGCACCCGGATCTGATGTTCTCGGTCCTGGGCATGTACGAGCTGAGCCGGGTGACGCTGCCGGGCGGCGTCGCCGTTTGGGGGCCTATCCCGAACTACCTCGCTGACCGGGCCTGCTGGCGGCCAGCTGCGGACGAGCGGCCAACGCGCATGACGGACAAACAGCTGGGCGAAGTCGACTGGAAGTTGTTCTGGCACTGCGACAGCAAGCCGGTCGGCGCATTCGGCGTGTACGAGGCTGGGCATCTTGCGGCGCTGGCGACGGTCGCCGACCATGGCGATTCGATATGGGAGATCGGCGTGGACGTCGTGCCGGACGCCAAGAGCCGCGGGCTGGGCCGGGCTGTCGTCAGCGCCGCTGGCAACTGGATACTCGAGAGCGGCAAGGTCATCCACGCCACCGCGGGCCTGTGGAACGTGCCATCCAGCCGGACGCTGCGGTCGTTGGGGATGGAGTATGTGTTCGGGGTGATGATCGGTCGGCCTGCGCCGTTCAAGGTGCCGCCGCAGCCTCTTGGGCAACCTCTGCCGGGCGCGGAGATCCAGGACCAGTACCCACGCTGGGCGATGAACCGGGACATCACGCCCCGTCCCGAGTAGGGGCAACCGTTCGTCCTGAGCCGCTTGAAGGACGGGGATCGGGGCCCCTCGACTACGCTCGGGGCGAGCAAGTGCGACATCCGTTCGTCCTGAGCTTGTCGAAAGACCTGAGCCCCTCCAAGGACCCGGTACCGTCAATGGACGAGGCACGGGGCCGCTCGACTACGCTCGGGGCGAGCAGGTGCGACATCCGTTCGTCCTGAGCTTGTCGAAGGACGAACCGCTGGGAGTTCCGTCCGTCCCGAACCTTCGTCGCCCCTCGACTGCGCTCGGGGCGAACGGACTACCCGGCCGTCGTCCCACACCCACACCCTCTCCGCCCTCTCCCGCCGGGAGAGGGCGGGCCTGACCGTTCGTTTTGACTTAGCCTGCACTGAGCTTGCCGGAAGGCTCGAAGGACAAAAACCGGGGCCCCTCGACTACGCTTGGGGCGAGCAGGCGGCAGCCCGTCCGTCTGCCTCGCTCATGCGGAATATCACACGTCCCTCACACCGCTTGTGATTTATTTCACAGGATCCATCTGGCCACGTGAGACTCTACTTCCATCAGCGATGAACTCAGTGGCGGGGCGGCGGGTCTGGAGGCCCGTGCACGCAGCAGAGGCTGCAAGCAACGTTTCGCCGGAACAACAGGAGGGTCGAAATGACACAGATGAAACGGCTGAACCTGATCACAGTGGCCGGGCTGGTGCTGTTCGTAGGAGGCATCATCGGGATGGCGCTAGGCGGCTATCTCATCACCAAGGCCAATGGCGGGCTGAAGTCTCTGGAAGCGGTGTACGCGGCGCAGAACCGGGTCATGACCTATGACGCCGACGGCAACTTCACAGACCGGGGCACCAAGGACGGTGGCGACAAGATCCTGTCTCTGCTGGAGAACGACTGGAAGTACCCGCTGAACAGGGCCAACCTTGACCCCAAGAACACACTGGTGAACACGCCGGACGAGCTGATGGTCCAGTACGCGATCATCAACTACCACACCCTGAACGGCACGCAGACAGTCGTTCTCGCCAAAGACGTTGAGTACAAGGGGACGCTGTACGCCGCGGGTTCCTACGATGTGCCGGTAGAAGGCCGGTACTTCTCCGACCTCGACCGGGCACACCCGCTTGAGGGCAAGGTCCGGGACCAGGCATGGAGCCCGCTGGCGTTCGGCCTGCTCGGCAACCTGATCGGGGGCGTGAACGCCGACTACGCGGCTGGCATGGCGCACTTCATGTCCTGGAGCATCTTCATGGGGCTCGGGTTCATGTTCTCGGTGGCTGGCGCCTTCGTCACCGTCGGGAGCTTGCAGCTCGCCCGGAAGGTCAAGGCTGCGGAAGCTGAGGCCAAAGTCAGGGTAGAAACCCCAACCACAAGCGGAGTCGGAGGCAGGGCTGCTCCGGCCCACTAACGACCCGTAAGCACACATGCGACCGTCCAATACACTGGCGGCCCGGCAACAACCGGGCCGTTGGTGTTTTAGGACGTGCATCGCAAAGAAGAATGCGAGGACTTGCCGTTCGTCCTGAGCTTGTCGAACGACTGATCCAAACCGTTCGTCCTGAGCCTGTCGCAGGACGCAGATCGGGGCCCCTCGACTGCGCTCGGGGCGAGCGCGGGCCGCAGTGGGCTGGCGATAGGACCTGCGCTGATGGACCCGTTCTTCAAGACGTTCGGCCTGATCGCGCTGGCGGAGCTGGGCGACAAGTCCCAGCTGCTGGCGCTGGCGTTCGCCACGCGCTACAGGCCGCTGGTCGTGCTGGCCGGCATCGCCGTCGTCGCGCTGACGCTGAACCTCGTCTGGGCGCTTGCCGGGACGCTCCTGGGCGACGCCCTGCCCGCCCGGCCCGTCAAAGTCGCCGCAGGGGCGCTGTTTGTGGCGTTCGGGCTGTGGACGTTGCGCGAAGGGGGCGGTCACGGCGACGGGGAGCCGAAGCACGCTGGCAGGCACCCGTTTGTGGTCGTCACGACATCGTTCTTCATCGCAGAGCTGGGGGACAAGACGATGCTGACCACCGCAACACTGGCCTCGACGCAGTCGGCCTTCCTGGCGACGTGGCTGGGCGCGGCGCTGGGGATGACCGCTGCGGACGCCGTGGCCATTGCCGCAGGCGTGTGGGCAAAGACGAGGCTCCCCGAGCGGCCGCTCAGGCTGGCGGCGGCTGCGCTGTTCCTGGGGTTCGGGGCCTGGAGCATAGTGACGGGCGCGCTGGGGTGAGCCGGCGAGGCCGGTGCGGGTGGCGCGACGGTGTCGTTCTGAGTGAAGGCCCGGAGGGCCGGAGCGAAGAATCTCTTTCAGGATGACGGGTGCAATCCTCACGTCGTCACGGGAAGAGATTCTTCGGGCCGATCGCCTCGGCCCTCAGAACGACATGGCGCGTTGTCCCCTGAGCCAGATTCTTCGCCACTTCGCTACGTTTCGTGGCTTAGAACGACAATCGCCCGGCGGGCTCAGGCCCTACTGCGCTGTGAACTTTTTCTCCTGGCCGTTCACCCGCAGCGTGTACTCCACGCCCCGGTCGAAGTTGGACCCAAGGGTCATTTCCGCTTCGTTGTAGCCGTAGATCGCCGTGCAGGCGACGGCCTGGCCGGCGGGCATGGTGTTGGTCACCCTGACCTCGACCACCCGCCCGTTGCGCTGGACGGTGAGGCCCTCGAACCGGGCGCACCCTGAGGGCAGGCCCGAGACGACTTTGACCGAATACTGCGGCGGCAGGGACTTCGCGATCACCAGATCAAAGCTCTCGATTGGCGCCTCGACGCTAACGCGAGGGCCGTCGCCCGGGGCGGCTGTTGGCGCAGGCGCACCCGGCTTAACTGGCGTCGCCGTCGCCCAGGGCAAGGGCGCGCGGTCGGCGCCCCGCCCTGCGAACTGGGTTGCCACGTTGGAGAGCGCCTGGAGCACCTGCTCGTCAGTGCCCACGTAGATGCTGATCGTGTTGGCAATGATGTAGAAGTGCGGCGGCGCGACCCACATGACCGACACGACTGGCCCGCCCGGCTGGCTGTAGCTGCTGCCGTCTGGCGATACACGGCGCGCCGCAGCCTCTGCCGCGGCGACGCTCCTGAAGTCGTAGACCTGCACGGCCTCGCCATTGACGGTCAGTACCGCCGGTGGGAACTCAAAGAAGCCGCCCTCGAGGGGCTTGGCCCTCTCGACCTGAAGGCCCAGGCCTTGCAGGCTGTAGAACATGGCGTCGTACCCGGAGATGATGCTGCCCCCGGGCGCGTCGGCGACGGGCGTCGACACCGGGTCGTTGGCGGGGTCGGAGCAGCGCACAAGCGGCGTGATGGCCTGGGCGCGGTAGTCCTTGCCGTTGACGTGGAACACGTAGACCTTGCAGGCCTCGAACCCGGTGCCCAGGCTTACCTCGGCGGACGCGATGTTGTAGACCGCCGTGCACACCTTGTCCGGGTCGGTCGGCACGAATGCGTTGACCATGTACTGCGGCGGGATGGACCGCGTCGACGCCACCGCGCCAGGCAGGGCGCAGCCGTTCTTCAGCCCGTAGTTGATCTGAAGCGTCCACTGGGTGGGCGAGCCCTCCGAGCCGACCAGGCTGATGCCGTCGACGGGCGCGGTCTCTACCCTGTAGCCGGTGGGGAGGTCTGGTTGCGCGGTCGCCGGGGGAGTCCCG
>CAYWBD010000201.1:0-4103 GCA_964456315.1 uncultured Thermoflexus sp. | reverse complement strand
TAGGTTCTCGGTTCGATTCCGAGGCGGGTCACCAAGATCAACACAATCTCAGCCGGACACGCCGCTTGAGACACTCCAGGACCGGGGCTGGATGGCAAGTCCGGCCCTTTTTTCTTGCCGGGGGTCTTATCCGCGGCTGAGTCGCTGCATCACAGCTCTCTGTCCCACGACGGGTCCATCTCCGGCAGGTCAGGCTCAGCAGGCGGGCGCACGCGTGACCAGCGGAAGCACCGAATTCAACATCTACTTCATCCGCCACGGCGAGTCGGAGTCGAATGTGACTCCGGGCATCGCAGCCGGGAAGAACTTCGACGCGCCCATGACAGAGCGCGGCCACCGGCAGGCGTTCGCGCTGGGAAAGCGGCTCAGGCGCGAGGGCGTGTCATTCGAACGCATCTATTCTTCGTCCCTCATCCGCGCCGTCCAGACGACCGAGGGCATGCTGAAGGGCATGGGCCTGACGGAACTGAAGTTCGAGCGCGTCGGCCAGATCATCGAGAGGCAGGTCCCGGCCTGGCGCGGCAGGCTGGCAGCAGAGGTCCTGACCCCTGAGGTGCTGCTCATGTCGGCGGAAGCAGGGAAGTGGTTCCGTCCGGCAGATGGCGAATCATTCAGGACCGTGGAGCGCCGGGCCTCGAACTGGCTCGAGGACGAGCTTCTCTTCAGCCCGGCCTGGTCGAAGCGGCCGGGGAGCCACCGGATCGCCATCATCACCCACGGTGAGACGCTGCGCTGCCTGTTCCACTACATCATGGGGTTTGACCACGGCCTCATCCCGCGCATCCAGGTGGACAACACGAGCGTCTCCCGGTTCAGGTTCGGCCGGGATGGCTGGAAGGTGAACTCGCTCAACGACTCCTCCCACACCCACGACATCGGTGAGGTGAACCTCGAGCGAGACGGCGCGCAGACGTCACAGCCGCACGTCAGACGGCCAACCTCCCAGGGCGCCTGAGCCGCCTCAGCCTGGCGGAATCTTCGGCGACAGCCAACGGGCCCTCGCCGCCGCGCATGACTACGCCGCCGGTCGGCGCTCAGTCTTCTCCAGCGACCCGTATCGGGTAAGGGTCGCGCGGGCCTCGGGCTCAACCGTCACAGCGTGGCCCGCGGACCCGCCTTCTCTTCGCTCCCCAGCCGCACGTAGGAGTGCGCAAACCGAAGCTGGAAGTGGCCCACGGGGCAGCCACCCGGCGGGCACGCACACAAGAGTGTTGGCCTGCCTCCACCCGCATGGACATTCCGCCACTGCGCGGTGCGCATGGCGCTGGATAAACAAGAAAGGAGCATGTCTAGAGGTCTGTGCCAATGGCGGGGGGATACACGATGCGGTCAACAAATGCCGGATGGAGCCTGCGCGGGCCGGGGATAAAGCTCGCGGCAGCTTGTACGTTTGCGTTGGCGGCGGCCCTTGTGATGACCGCTTGCGGAGGCGGCAAAAAGACTGAGCCAACTGCCGCGGTTGCGCTGAAGACGCCCGCCCCGATAGCGCAGCCGTCGGTCACGCCGACACCCACGCTCCGGTCGGAGCTTGCCCTCCCGACGGCCGTGCCGTTTGTGCCGACTCCGAGACCGGTTGCGACCGCTACTCCGGCGCCGCCTGCGCTGCCGACGCCCCCGACGGATCCTGCTGTTGCCACCCCGGAAGCGGTCATTGCGCCGATGACCCTCGAAGTGTTGGAAGGCAAGGCGCAGTACCGGACTGCCCCCGACGCCGAGTGGCAGTCCGCGTTCGACGGGCAGCCTGTCGAGCAGACGTGGGACGTCAGGACGCTGGCGGTTTCTCGCGCCGTCCTGCACTTCCCTGATGGGTCCAAGGTCTTGCTCGACCCATCCTCGCAAGTCCAGGTCGAGCTGTTCGAGATGCTGCGAGGCGGGCCACCGGCCGGGGAGCGGCACGCCCGGGTGCGGCTCGTAGACGGCAACATCGACTTCGATGTCGCAGACGCTGAGTCGCCGCCGAACACATGGCTGTTCATCACCGCTGACGGAGTTGTGACGATCCAGGGCACAAAGGGCACCCTGAACAGGCGGGTGTCGGTTGACGGTACCGCCGCAGGTGGCGGCGCAGTCACAGTCGACTTCGGCCTGACGCTGCTGGACGGTGAAGCCACCGTCGCCAGGCTGCTCCCCGGAGAAGCCGGCGGCGATGACCAGGTGCACGCCGCGGTAATCGTGCCGGGCTTTGCTTTCGAAGCCCAGACCAAACACGAGCTGCTGGGCGCCTTCTTTGGCGTTGGCGCCGTCTCACTTGACCTTAATGGCGATGGCGTGGTGAGCCCGACTGAGATGGTGTTCGGGCAAGACCTCCTGACCATGTCGGGCAACGGCCTCGCAGAGCAGGCCGGCCTGAACTTACCGCCTGGTTTCGCCGGCGGCGATGGCCCGCCGGGACAGAACATCTCTGCACCGCCTTCGATCATGGCCGACCTCCAGGTGATCGCACTCGGAGGCCCTTCTGCCGTTCAGGACCTGAAGGATTCCGGGCTGGACGTCGCGAAACAGAAAGCGCTGGCGCAGTTCCGGGGCCAGGCTGGAGCCGCCCGAGCGATAGAGCAGGCGGGAGCCGTCGGCCCCACGCCGCAAGGCCCCAGAGCCCCGGTGTCTGTCTCCGCGGTCACAAAGGCCGAGGTCGACCCCGCTACCGGCCAGCCGCCAGCGCCGCAAGGCGTCGGCATCAGGCGGCTGTCTGACACCGCCCAGGTTGATGATGTCAGCGGTGGGAAATCAGACATCACCGGACTGAACCACCGATTCAACAGCCAGTTTGAAAAGCCCCAGTCAATCCCGCTCTTCGACTCCGAAGGCCGCCAGATCGGCGTGAAACGGCCAGACGAAGTCGTGTTCGACTCACGCGGCTCCCCCGTCGGCAAGAAGATCGGCGACCTCGTGACCGTAGACGAGTCAGGCAAGGAGTCGGGCGGGAAGATGCCCGACGTGTTCTACGTCCCAGACCCCGATGGCAAACCCGTCCTGAGGCCGACCACTTTCTTCAACGCCTACATGCCACGGGCCGCCGGGCAAGACCGGGCCATCGACGGCGACAAAGCGCTCAACCTCGTGACGTTTGACGCCAACGGAGCGCTCGTGCCCACGATAGTCCAGTACGACCCGCGCGGCAGGCCGCTCGGCACTGCGCCGCTGACCTCAGATTATAAGGACGCCTCAGGCCAGGCCGTCCCGCCGCCAAGGCTTCCCATGCTTGAGTACGACGCAGACGGGAAGATAAAGTCCCACGCTGCGCTGCCATTCATCGCCCGCGACGACAAGGGCAACATCCTCGAGTTCAACGTGCCACCGCCCGTCGTGCACGACGCCGACGGCAGGCCCATCGGGATGGCGGAGCCGCCGTCGATCATCAGCGGTGTCAACGGCATGTCCGGCATAGAAGCCGGTAGCATCGGTGAAAAGTCCTACTTCGCCGCACAGTCGAGGGCGACTGGAGCCGTACTGCGAGCGTGGGCCGCAGACCCGTCGAGCGGGCTGTTGCCAGGTGTCCCGCGGCCCGCGGGCGAGAAGGACATGTCAGTGCTCGCGCCGCAGGACGGCGTCTTCTACGACTCCGCCGGGAAGCCCCGCACCGCCCACGAGTTCCGGCCGCAGCAGGTCTTCAGGGACCAGGCTACTGGCGCTGTCGCGGGTTACCGGCCGATGACCCAGTTCGCCTGTATCGCCCAGGACTGCTACCAGAACGCGGCCGGGAACAGCGTGCTGATGGACAAGCTCGAAGAGAAGCTCCAGGTCATCACGAAATCGGCAGACGGCCAGGACGTCGTGTCGGAGGTCCAGGGCCAGGCCCTGTTCACCGCCAGTGGCGCGATGGCCGGCTTCGCGCCGCCCCCAATCGTGACTTTCGGTCCTGGCGCAGGCGGTGCGCGGTCGTTCTCGGCTGGCGAGGTGCAGTTCTTCGCCGCGCCTGGCCAGCAGGCTGGGACGCCCGGCCAGCCCGGGCCGGTCGGGCCGCCTTTCCCTGCCGACGGACGGCCCCTCCTGCCAGGGCAGACACCGCCCGGCCCAGACGGCCAGCCCGGGGTCCCGCCGCCGTTCAGGCCGTTTGGACTCAACACCCAGCCCGGCGATGAAGTCAGGCTGTTCGGCCGCGGCGG
>CAYWBD010000200.1:0-4217 GCA_964456315.1 uncultured Thermoflexus sp. | reverse complement strand
CCTTTTGGCGCGGGAGGCCGCGGGCGAGTCTAGCATGCGAGTCATTCCGACCTTAAACTGCAGATCAGCGGGCCGAGAGTCATTACCGGCCTCGGCCCCGAACATCACGGACTCTTTAGAGGCGCGCAACTTTGTCCAGGTTTGCCAGGGCACGCAAGACTCCCACCGTCGAGGGCCGCCGTCCCGTGCTCGAGGCGCTGCGGGCGGGAAGGGATGTGAGCGCGGTCCTGCTCGCCGAGGGGACGGAGGCCGGGCCGCAGGTCAGGGAGATCCTTGATCTTGCGGCGCGCGCGGCAGTACCGGTCGTGGCACACCCTCAGGCTGAGCTGGACCGGCGGTCTGCGACAAAGCACCACCAGGGCGTGATCGCGCTCGTCGGCGACACGCGCTACTCGCAGCTGGAAGAGGTCCTGGAAACAGCGCGGGGCTCGGGCGCACCCGCCCTGGTCGTCGTCCTCGACGGGATCCAGGACCCGCAGAACCTGGGGGCCATCGCCCGGACGGCAGAGGCCGCCGGCGCGCACGGCATCGTCATCCCGGAGCGCCGGGCCGTCGGGGTCACCCCGGGCGCGCTGCGGGCGTCGGCGGGCGCGCTGGAGCACATCAAGGTCGCACGCGTCACGAACATTAGCCGGGCGATCGCAGAGCTCAAAGAGGCCGGGCTGTGGGTGATCGGGCTCGACATGGCCGCGGACCGGTCCTACACCGCGGCGGACCTGACGGGGCCGGTCGCCATCGTTGTCGGGAGCGAAGGCGAAGGCATCGGGCGGCTGGTACGCGAGAAGTGCGACTACATGGTCGCCCTCCCGTTGCACGGCAAGGTCGCCTCGCTCAACGCCTCCGTGGCGGCAGCCATCGTCCTGTACGAAGCAGTCAGGCAGCGCGCCGCGGTCACGCCCGGCGCGGTCCCTGGTGAGAAGCTCGGCCTATAATCTGGAGCTTCCGCCGTACAGGTGGCGAAGCCGTGCGGACGATGGCGCCCAGGCGCGGAGGCAAATTGTCCAGGACAGTGTCCGAGACTACCCCGACGACGGCGCAGGCCCTCGCCGGTGCAGACCGCTACAAGTGGGTGGCGTTCTGGGTCATCGCCATTGCGTTTTTCACGATGGTGATGGACTTCTCTGTGACGGGCATCGCACTGCCGAGCATCGCCCGGGAGTTTGACCTCACCCTGCGTGTGGTGTCCTGGGTGGCCATCGGCGGGTCGCTCACGATCACCGCGTTCCTGCTACCGCTGGGCCGCCTGGCAGACATCGCGGGCCGCAAAGCGGTCCACCTCACCGGCATCGCGTTCTTTTGCTCGGCGGCGCTTGTCGCGGCGTTCGCCCCCAACCTGGCGGTGCTGATTGCCGCCCGCGTCGTGATGGCGTTCGGCGCGGCGATGATCCAGGCCGTCGGCATGGCGATGGTCACTTCGGTCTTCCCGCCGGAGGAGCGCGGCAAGAGCGTCGGCATGATCACGACCGTGGTGGGCATCGGGGCGATAGCCGGGCCGGCGCTCGGCGGCCCGATCGTCGACGCCTTTGGGTGGCGGTCGGTGTACTTCTTCCTGTTCGTCCCCGCGGCGGCCGGGTTCTTCCTCGCCCTCAAAGTGCTCGACAACGCGCGCGTCGGCTCGGTGAAAAAGCCAAAGGGAGAGGCCTACGACTGGCTTGGCGCGGGGACGTCGGCTGCGTTCCTCGCGCTCATCATTTTCACGATCTCGAACCCGCTCGACCTGTCGTGGACAAGCGCTCCCGTGGTCGCGGGCGGGGTAGCGTCGGCGGCGCTGCTGGCGTCGTTTGTGTGGTGGGAGCTGCGGGTGAAAGTGCCGATGATCAGCCTGCGCTTCTTCCGCGACGCCCAGTTCACATGGTCGACAGTGTCCCGTTTCCTGGCGTTTCTTGGCGGCACAGCATCGTGGTTCCTGATGCCGTTCTACATCCAGGACGTGCTGGGCTACTCACCGGGGACCGTAGGGCTGGTGCTGTTCTTCGGTGCGCTTGGGATGACCGTGGCCGCGTTCTTCAGCGGCAGGCTGTCCGACAGGTTCGGCACAAAGCGGTTCATGCTCGCCGGGCTGGCGATAAACGTCGTGACCAATGGCGTGTTCATCATGTTTGGCGCGAACTCATCCGTGTGGCTGATCATCCCGGCGCTGTTCCTGAACGGCGTGGGTATGGGCACCTGGATCGCGCCGAACACAAGCATGACGCTGGCGTCTGTCGAGCGGAGCAGCTACGGTATCGTCGGCGCGTTCGTCAACCTCGTCCGCAACGTGGCCAACGTGGCGGGGCTTGCCATCGCCACGGCCGTGGTGGCAGGGGTGATGGTAAGCAGGGGCGTGGGCGCGGACCTGAGTGCGCTGGCCGGCTCCGGTGACCCGGCGACGGCGTCGGCGTTCGTCGCGGGGATGCGCCTGGCGTTCATGCTGCAAGCCGTGCTGGTCGGTCTGGCGCTGCTGGCCGCCACATTCACTCGTGAGAGCCGCCAGAGTGCAAGAGCGCCAACGTTGGCGGCGACAGCCCTGAAGGGCGCGAGCGCCGCAGGGGACGGGAAGTGATGCCCGGAGACAGTCGCAGATTCCACTGAGGAGAGAGCGAACATGGGTCAGCTGGACGGAAAAGTGGCGGTCGTGACGGGAGGGGGCTCGGGGATCGGCAAGGGCATCTCCCGGGCGTTCGTTGCCGAAGGTTGCAATGTCGTACTGGCGGCCCGCGACATGACGCGCCTGTCCGCAGCGGCGAAGGAGCTGCAAGGCCAGGCCAAGGGCGGGGCAAAGGTCATGGCAATCCAGGTGGACGTGACGGACGAGAAGCAGGTGCAGTCGCTGTTCAGCCAGACGTTCAGTCAGTTCAAGCGCCTCGACGTCCTCGTCAACAACTCCGGGGTCGTCAAGGGAGGGCGCATCGACGTCCTGCCGCTCCAGACCTGGAAAGAGACCATCGACGTCAACCTCACCGGCGCGTTCTTGTGCTTGCGTGAAGCCTTCAAGATCATGAAGGACGCCGGCGGTGGGAAGATCATCAACATCGGCTCGATCTCTGCGCAGCGGCCGCGCCACAGCTCGTCCGCGTACACGACGAGCAAGTTCGGGATCTGGGGGCTGACGAACGCCGCCGCCCTCGATGGCCGGGAGTTCAACATCGCCGTTAGCTGCATCCACCCCGGCAACGTGATGGTCGAGCGCAGGGCCTCGACCCGCTCCGGCGCTGGCCGCGACGAGGGGCCCGAGCCCATGCTCAGCACCGAGCCGATCGGGCGGCTGGCGGTCCTGATGGCGACGATGCCAATGGACGCAAACCTGCTTGAGGCCATTGTCCTGCCCAACGCGCAGACTTACCTGGGCAGAGGCTAACCGCGAGGCGCCGCCCGCGCTGACGTCAGAGCCGTGGCGTGACCGCCTGGCGGCCCGGGCCATCATGCGTGCTGTCCCTGGTGGGTGTGGGGGCCGGCACGTAGTAAACCCGCACGGACTTGCGGCTTGCCCACATTCCGCCGGCCGCCACGTTCCGGTACTTTGAGGGGTCATAGCTGGCCGCTTGCAGGCGGCCCGCGCTCGCTGCCCGCGGACCTGTCTTGGCCCAGAGACTTACCAGATGCTGATTCTTCGGCGATCTATCGCCATCCTCTTGACCTTCGTCTTCGTCGGCGTGTTCGCGCTCGCGATGACGCTCTCGTTCGCGGTCGCCAAGGCGAGCGATGACAACCTCCTGCCCTCGCTTCTCGAAGAGACCGGCGCATACGACTTTGTCTACGACGAGGTCTTGGACGCCGCCCTGACCGACATCGTGGCACGCGGGCTCACTGTGGAGAACCCGTCAGGCGGCCAGCCGCTCATCATCACGTTTGCGGACGCTGCCCGGACGAAGGCGGCGCTCAAGTCCTTTGCCGAGGTTGTCCTGCCACGTGAGTACGTCCGGCGCGAAATCGACCAGGCGTCCGAACAACTGGTGCCCTACTTCACGGGCCGGACCGACTCCTTCTCGATAGACCTGCAGCTCGACGAACGCGTCCAGGAACTCCCCGGCGCGCTCAGGGCCAGCGCCAGCCAGCTGGGCCTTGGCGAGATCGTCTCCCGCGACATCATCGCGGTCTTGCTGCGCGAAAACATAGACAGCTTTGCGGTCGACACAATTGGCATTTCGTTTACGCCCGAAGAGGCGACGCCGGCCGCAGCAGTCATCATGCCTCCCGAATGGATTGAGGAGCGCGTGTATGAGGTGGCAACGCAGCTG
>CAYWBD010000199.1:0-6502 GCA_964456315.1 uncultured Thermoflexus sp. | reverse complement strand
GCTGGGGTACCGCCCGTTGCTGCTCGAAAAGCGACCCTTCCTCGGGGGGCGGGCCTTTTCGTTCCTGGACCCCGAGACCGGCGTTGAGGTGGACAACGGCCAGCATGTGTTCGTCGGCGCATGCCGGGAGTACCAGCAGTTCCTGCGTGATATTGGCGCGTGGGACCTCGTGCGGCTGCCGCGGCGGATCGACGCCACCGTGCTCCGCAACGGCAGGCTGGCCGTTTTGCGGGGCGCTGAACAGGTCCCTGGCCGGCTCGCGAACCTGCCCGCTGTGCTGACCTACGCCCACCTGTCGCTCGCTGACAGACTGCGGGTCCTCTACGGGCTGATACGGGTCAACTTCCACCGGCCGCTGCCCGGAGGCCCCGGCGACCGGCAGACGTTCGAAGCCTGGCTCCGCCGGCACGGGCAGAACGACGCCACGATCGCCCGTTTTTGGGAGTTGATCACATTGCCTGCGCTGAACGACAGCGTCTCGGCTGTGAGCGCGCAGGCCGGCCTGATGCTTTTCAAGACCGCGCTGCTCGGGGCGCCGCAGGACGCGGCCATAGGCCTGCCGGTGGCCGGCCTGAGCAGGCTCATGGCGGAGCCGGCTCACAGGGCCATCGAAGACGCCGGCGGCCTCGTCCGCTGTCGCGCCGAGGTTGAGCAGGTCCGGGTTGAGTCAGGCCGGGTGGTTTCCGTGCAGCTTGCGACCGGCGAAGTGGTCACCGCAGACGCAGCCATACTCGCCCTGCCGCCGCATGCGCTGCTCCCGGTCCTGCCAGAAGGCATTCGCGTTAGCCAGTTCTTTGGGGCTGCCGGCGGCATTGAATCGTCGCCTATCGTCGGGGTGCACATCTGGTATGACAGGCAGGTGTTATCCGACAACTACCTGGCCGTCCTCGACAGCCCCGTACAGTGGGTGTTCAACGTGACCGGCATGCACGGAGATGGCAGGCTGCCGGGCAGTGGCACGCCGCAGTCGACCCCTCACCCGCGCCCACCTCTGGTGGGCACCCGTCTCCCGCAAGAGGAGAGGGGAGGCTGGTCTGGAGACCCTCACCCACAAGGGGAGAGGCAACGCCTGCACCGGGACCCTCCCGTGCGAGGGGAGCCGGGAAGCCTGCCTTGGGACCATCTCACCCCAGGAGAGAGTGAACGCCTGCACGGGGACCCTCTCCTGCACGGTAAGCCGGAGGAAAACTGTGGCCAGCACGTCGTGATCTCTCTAAGTGGCGCGTGGCAGTGGCGGGACATGGGCAAAGCGGAGTTGCGCGAGACGTTCCTGGCGGAGATGGCGCGCCTCTTGCCCGCGGCACGCGGCGCGCAGGTCACCCGCTTCCTCGTAGTGAAGACGCTTGACGCCACGTTCCGGTCAAGGCCCGGGTCGGAAAGCCACCGGTTGCCGCAGAGAACTCCAATCCCGAACCTGTTCCTCGCCGGGGACTGGACGGTCACAGGTTGGCCGTCGACCATGGAGGGCGCCGTGCGCAGCGGCAACCGCGCCGCCGCCGCCGCAGACGGCTATCTCCGCGGGTTGCGCGCAACGGCGTCCTGACGTGCGAGTCCTCATCCTGGCCCCGTTTTCTGAAGGACCTCTCGCTGAACTCAGGGGCGAAATGGACATCGAACATGAGGACTGGCTGGCGACCGGACAGCTGCAGGACCCCGAGGAGCTGGGCGCGCGGCTGCACGCTGGCCACTTCGACGCAGTCGTGGTCGAGGCCGACTTTCTGCTTGCCGAAACGTTCGACGCCGCGCCCGGGCTCAGGTTCGCAGGTGTCTGCCGCTCTGCCCTGAATCAGGTTGATATCCCCGCGGCCACCGAGCGCGGCATCGTCGTGGTCAACACGCCGGGACGGAACGCAGAAGCAGTGGCAGAACACGCGGTCGGCCTGATGCTAGCTGTTGCAAGGCGCATTGCTGAAGCGGACCGCTTCGTCCGCGTCGGCAAGTGGGAGTCACCCTCCGGTCCGTACCGGCAGCTGCGGGGCGCTGAGCTCGGGGGCCGTGTCGTGGGCATCGTTGGTTTGGGCGCTATCGGACGGCGCGTCGCTGCTCTCTGCGCAGCGTTCGGGATGCATGTGCGTGCGTGCGACCCGGCCGTCGCTCCCTCGGACGCCCGGAAGATGGGCGTTGTGTGGACGGGCCTGGACCTCCTCCTTGGGACTTCCGACATCGTTACGCTGCACTGCCCGCCGCCCCCGGATGGCGCGCCCTTGCTAACCGCGGCGGCCCTGGCAACTATGAAACCAGGCGCAGTGATCATCAACACCGCATCGGCGGAGCTTGTGGACCAGGGCGCGCTGGTCACCGCCCTGCGTTCGGGGAGGCTGCGCGGCGCAGGCATTGACGTGTTCCCGACTCACCCCGTCGACCCGCTGGACCCGCTGTTGACGCTGGACAACGTGGTCCTGACGCCTCACATAGGCGGAGCGACGGATGGCACCATCGGCCGTCACTCCGCGGCAATGGCCGCCGACCTGCTGCGCTTCAGTCGAGGAGTCAGGCCGCTGCACCTGGTCAACCCTGAGGCCTGGGCAGTACGCCGTGGCTGACCGCAGCCCTGCGCCGCGGCGGCCGCGCCGTCCCGTGTTCCTGGCCATTGACCTGGGCTCCAGCCAGATACGCGTCGCCGTCGGGCGTGCTGTGGGCGCGCCTCTCGCGGTCGCCAGCTGGCCAGTGACGCCCACCCGGCCTGAGCTCGCCCCGCACACCGGCGCCGAGCTTGACCTTGACGCGGTCTGGCGCGGGCTCATGCTGGCCGCCCGAGAGGCCATCCGGCTGTCGGGCGTCAGGCCGTCGCAGGTCACGGCAATCGGAGTCACCAGCCAGCGATTGGGCCTGGTCCTCCTGGACGCTGACGGGCACACTCTTTACGCCGGCCCCAACACGGATGCCCGGGCAGTTTTCGAGGGTGCCGAAATCGACGCCACGCACGGCGATGTCATCTGGAGCGCCACAGGTCATGGCCCGGCGATGCTCCTGGCCTGGGCAAAGCTCTTGTGGTTCAAGAACAACGCCCCAGCGGTGTACGCACGGGTGCGCACTGCGCTAGGCCTGGCAGACTGGCTGGCCTACCGGCTCACCGGCGTGCTCACACTGGAGCCAGCCGCGGGCGTAGACGCAGGCATGGCAATGGTCGCAACCGGCTTTCCCGCGTCGGCGCTGGGACCGCTGATCGGGGTAGACGAGGTCGAGTTGCCTGTGTCGTGCACGGCCGGGATGGTCGCCGGCACCCTGAAGTCCGGCCCTGCCCGCGACCTCGGCCTTTCGCCTGGCATACCAGTCATCCCGGCGGGGCCAGACACGCAGGCCGGGCTGGCCGGCATGGGGATGGCCGCACCTGGCAGCGTGGGGATAGTGGCCGGGTGGAGCGCGGCGGTGCAGCTGGTGACAGCGGGCCCGCTGTACGACGGCACACGTTCGATGTGGACCGGGCGTCACGTCGTGCCCGGACGGTGGGTCCTCGAGGGCAACGCGGGTCAGATGGGCGGGGCATACTCGTGGCTCGCGGGCCTGTTGTGCGGAGAGGGGTCCGGCACCAGGTTCCAGAAGTTGGACCGACTCGCTGCGGCCGCGCCACTTGGGGCCAGGGGCGCAAGCGCGTTCCTCGGTCCCTCGTTCGTCAACATGGTCACTGTAGGCCTGCGCACCGGCGGCGTGCTCTTCCCGGTGCCGCTGGCGTTCGAGCCGCCCGACCGCGGCTCACTGGCGCGGGCGGTGCTCGAAAACTTTGGCTTCGCACTGCGCTACAACCTGGACCGGCTAGCCCTGACCGGCGGTGAGATCAGTGACACCGCGGTCGGAGGCGGAATGGCACGCGTTGGTACGTTTCGCGATATCGTGACAGCCTGCGCCGGGCGGCCGGTGATGTTCAACAACTCCGGGGACGCCACGCTCAGAGGCACGCTGTCGATGGCCGGGGCTGGCAGCGGCGACGGCCCTGACCTTGACCAGGCGCTGGCCGCCAGGCGGAAAGAGCTCAAGCCCGGCGAGACGTCGCTGGCCGCGACCGCCGAGTACGAGGACCTGTACCACGCCTGGCGCGCACGGGAGCGGAGACTCAGCGAGATCGAACTCTGACTGTGACCGGGGGCGCGTCCTCCGAGACGTCGCCAGTGCCTCGTGACCTTGGGACGAGCGGCGCCTTCGTGGTCGCGCTGGAGCCAGCACTTGCCGCAACACTGGACAGAACAGCGCCAGCTGCTCCTGGCGACTGTCAAAGAGATGGTGCGGCTTGGGCTGGTCAGCGGCTCCAGCGGCAACGCCAGCGCCAGGTTGCCGGCGGACGCAACGCGCGAGCGATACCTCATCACCGCCGCAGGAAAGGACTACGCGACGCTCGGGCCGAGCGGGCTGGTGGTCGTGGACGGCGACCTTGAGCCGGTCGACGGCGAAGCTGTGCCCTCCACGGAGTCCCAGCTCCACCTGGCTATTTACCGCGCCCGGCCAGACGCCGGGTCCGTCATCCACACCCACTCTGTCTACGCCACCGCGCTGGCAGCCGCGGGACGGCCGATTCCGCCCATCGTGGACGAGGTTGTGGTGCAGCTTGGCGGCCAAATAGAGGTGGCAGACTACGCGTTCCCAGGCTCGCAGGAGCTTGCCGAGGCTGCGGTGCGGGCCCTCGGCGACCGTCGGGCGGTCCTGCTTCGAAACCACGGGCTTTGCGCCGTGGGAGCGACGCCAGCCGAGGCGCTGCAGGCTGCTTCGCTCGCAGAGCGTGCCTCTCAGATATTCCTCCTGGCTGAATCGGCTGGTGGTGCAGTTTTGTTGCCCCCGGACGCCATCGCCGCCGAAAGGGCTGTGTACCTGATGCGGCACGGTCTCAGCGACCGGGAAGCGTAGCCCCACAACATGCCCGGAGTGCCAGCGTTCATACTCAGGCGCCTCTACGTGAAGGGGAGCCTGGAAAACGCCGGCGCAGGCTGGCAGTTCCAGTTGCGCAACGCCTTGGGCTCCGGGTACGCAAAGGCCATGTCTCCACTGACGCTGGACGGCCGCGAGCTGGCGCTCGCTGACGCGTCGTTTGAGCTTGGCGGGAAGACGACACGTTTCGACGAAGTCGACGAGAAGAACACGTTTGCGCTCACCATGAACCGGACGATTGTGATCATGGTGGCCGGCGGAGCGCTCCCGCCGGGCGCGCACAAGGTGGGAATGCAGTTCACCGTCCCCGGCTTCGGGAAGATCGGGTTCGATTTCACCGACGAGGTGAAGGGTGCCTGAGGGCGGACCGTTCAGCCGTGAACCACCTCTGGGCCGCGCCGCTGCAACTGCCTCGCGCCCGGCCCGGTCGCCACGGCGCTTCGCAGTGACTGGCTCATCGGGGCTCCTCGGCCTCGCTACCATCCGATACCTGGCGGCGCTGCCAACGACCGAGGTCGTGGTCGCGATCGACGTCCTACCCCCGGATCCCGCGTTGCAACTCGCCAACGTGGTGTACCTCAGCCGCGACATCCGTGCACCACTCGGTGACATGTTCGCCCTTCACGGCACCGACGCGGTCGTCCACCTGGCCTACCTGCTCCGCACCAGTCGAGACGGCTCAGCCGCCCACTCCGTCAACGTGGGCGGGACGGAAGCGCTGCTGCGGTCGTGCGAAGGCTCGGGGGTGCGGCAGATCGTGTACTTGAGCAGCACGACGGTCTACGGCGCTCACGGGTCTTACACGCGCCCCTACATCGAGACGGACCCTGTTAATCCGGTCAAGGGGTTTCAATATTCTGAGCAGAAACTCGAAGCAGAGCGGTTACTGGCTGAGTACGCCAGCTCACGCCCGCAGACCGCGGTCTCGGTGCTGCGCGGCTGCGTGATCATGGCGGCGGGCGCGGAAAACTTCATCACGCAGGCGTTGGGGAAGGGCATCCTCCCTGTCCCAATGGGCGCCAACCCGCAGATGCAGTTCCTGCACGTCGACGATTATCTGAGCGCCGTGGGGCTCACGCTTGCACAGGGTGCATCGGGTGTCTACAACTTAGCCGGGGAAGGGACAGTCCCCTGGCGCGACATGGTGGCTACTGCCGGTGCACGACTTGTCCCCGTCCCTGGGCCGTTGCTGCGCGGCGTCGTGGACCTGAGTTGGAGGCTACGGCTGCAGGGCCAGTCGCCAGCTTGCGGGCTCAATTTCATAACGTATCCCTGGCTGGTCTCAACGAGCAAGTTTGAGAAGGAGCTCGGCTGGCGGCCCCACGTGGGGTCTCGCGCCGCGCTGCAGGAGTGGGCAGTAGCACGTGCCGCGGCTCGCTGAGAGGCCCACCGTGGGTCGCCTGCGTGTGCCGGCCGGCAGGCCCCGGAGGTCTTCCAGAATATTTCATCCTTAACTTGTTTCAGGATCTCGTTTTGACTTCAGCGGCAGATTCTCTGGATGACCTCTAGCAGGGTGATGAAAAAGGGCCTCGCGTTTCCGGGCGGGAGTGTATAAGCTCCGGGCAGATGATGAGCAGCTTGTCCGGAGGCTGGAATATGAGAGGCGACAGAGATCAGCAAGCGGTGATGCTGACGACGCTTACAC
>CAYWBD010000198.1:0-5107 GCA_964456315.1 uncultured Thermoflexus sp. | reverse complement strand
CGTGAGCGGAACATCGTGCTGAACACGACCGACGTGCCCCATTTGTGCACATTCATCGCCCCGGCGATAGTTCAGCGCAACGACGTCACAGTCGCCGTGTCCACGGCAGGCACAAGCCCCGCGCTGGCCCGCAAGCTGAGGCAGGAGATGTCGTCGCCGGACTGCCGTTGCCTGCGCTGGGCGGACGTTGGCCCGGTGCTGGCCCAGGCGCGGCAGGAAGTCCGGGCTGGCAAGGTCGTGGTGTGCCCTGAGACATGGCAGGAGCATATGACGGAAGAGTGGCTCGCCGTTGCTCAGGCCCGGCCCGCGAAGGCACGCGCAAGTCTGGTCGCCTCGCTCGTGGCGGAACACTGTGAGGCCTGCGCGCCGTCCGGGCGCTGCCAGAAGCTGCGCTGAATGGTCGGCAAGACTTAGCGCAGGTCTCGCCGTCCGGCCCGGATTCACGCCTTCCTTGTAGACTCTCGTCATGGCGACACACCGGCGGACAATACGCGTCGGCACCCGCGGCAGCAGGCTTGCTCTCGCACAGACGGCGATCGTAGTCGACGCCTTAAGATCGGCGCACCCGGACGTGATATTCGAGGTCGTGACGATCTCCACCAAGGGCGACGCCAACACGACCGCGCCCATCTCAGCAATCGGCGTCGGCGTCTTCGTCAAAGAGCTGGAATCGGCGCTGACGGACGGACGGGTGGACGTCGCCGTGCACAGCGCGAAAGATATGCCGGCTGACCTGCCTGATGGGTTCGCCATCGCCGCGGTGCTAAAGCGAGAAGACCCCAGAGACGTGCTGGTAAGCCGGCACACCGGTGGGCTGCGGGGCCTGCCCGAGGGAGCCCGGGTGGGCACCGGGAGCGCTCGCAGGCGCGCCCTGGTGCTAGCGCAAAGGCCTGACCTTGTAGTTGAGCCGCTCCGGGGTAACGTGGACACCCGACTGGCCAAGCTGCGCTCGGGCGGCGGCCCAGACGCCATCTTGCTGGCCGCTGCCGGGCTGGCCAGGCTCGGCAGGCTGTCCGAAGTCTCAGAGTTCCTCGACCCCGCAGTGTTCGTCCCGGCCATCGGGCAGGGCGCACTGGCCGTCGAGGCCCGCGCAGACGATCTTGAGGTCATCGGCTTGGTCAGGCCGCTGGACCACCGTGACTCCCGTATCGCCGTTGACGCCGAGCGCGCCTTCTTGCGAGCCGCCGGCGGTGGGTGCTCGGTCCCGGTGTCCGCACACGTAGAGGTCACCGGGCCGCGACTGGTCATCCGGGCGTTCGCGGCCAGCGCGGACGGCAGGCGGGTGGCCCGCCACGAAGCGCACGCAAATGTCGCGCATGCGACCGAGGCCGGTGTGCAGGCCGCGACGGCGCTGCTGGCCGCCGCGGGCCCCGACATGCTCGTGCCAGCATCCCCGGACACCGATGACTAAGCCCGGCCTCGTCTCACTTGTCGGCGCCGGGCCAGGCGACCCCGGCCTCATCACGGTCAAAGGGCTGGAGCGGCTGCGCGAGGCCGATGTCGTCATCTACGACCGCCTGGCCAACCCTGCCCTTCTCAGCCATTGCCGGCCGGACGCCGAGATCATCGACGCCGGCAAGGGCCGCGACGCCCACGGGGTATCGCAGGAGGAGATCAACATGCTCCTCGTAGACAGGGCACGGCAGGGCAGGCTGGTGTGCAGGCTGAAGGGTGGCGACCCGTTCATATTCGGCCGGGGCGGTGAAGAGGCGCTTGCCTGCGCACATGCTGCCGTCCCCTGGGAGATCGTCCCCGGCGTCACTTCTGCCATCGCCGCACCCGCCTACGCGGGCATCCCGGCGACGCACCGCGGCAAGGCGTCGTCGGTCACGATTGTCACCGGCAGCGAGGAGTCCGCGCATCACGAGTGGGGCGTCGACTGGGCCGCTGTCGCAAAGGCGCCGGGGACCATCGTCATACTGATGGGGTGGGAAGGGCTGCCGCGCATCGCCGACGCCCTCATCGCAGGCGGCGTGCCCTCCGACAGGCCCGCGGCCGTCATCCAGTGGGGGACCCTCCCCCGTCAGCGGTCCGTCAGCGCGCCGCTGGGCCAGATCGCCCGGGTCGCAGCGGAGAGCGGGCTCGGGTCTCCTGCTGTGGTCGTGATCGGCGATGTGGCGTCGCTCCGTGAACAGCTGCCCTGGTTTGAGGCCCGGCCCCTTTTCGGGAAGCGCGTCCTGGTCACCAGAGCTACGTCACAGGCCGGGCGGCTGACACACCTGCTGGAAAGTCAGGGCGCGGAGTGCGTGCAACTGCCGGCAATCGCCATAACCCCGGTCGCCGACCACGCGCCCACCGACGCTGCGATCGCACGGCTGTCCCGGCATAATTCGGCTTCCGGGATGGGGTACGACTGGTTGACGTTTGCGAGCCCGAACGGGGTCAGCAGCTTCCGGCTCCGGCTTGAAGCGCTTGGGCTAGATACCCGGGCACTCCACGGGGTGAGGTTCGCCGCGGTCGGCCCGGCAACCGCCGAGTCCCTGGCCAGCATGGGCGTCCGCGCCGAAGTGCTGCCCGACGAGTACGGGGCTGAGCCCCTCGTTGAAGCGTTGCGACGCTCGGGGTTATTAGGCGGCCGCGTCGTACATTTCAGGTCCAGTATTGGTCTGGACACGCTGCCGGAAGGGCTGCGGGCGCTCGGGGCGTCAGTTGACGAGGTTGTCGCCTACGAGAACGCTGTCCCCGGCGAATCCCGGGCGCGTGCGTCTGAGGTGTTTTCCTCCGACGGCGGCGGGATAGACGTGACGACGTTCGCCAGCCCTTCCGCGGTACGGAACCTGGTGGCGTTGCTCGGGAGCGACGGCGCTGCGCTGGTCAACGCAACGACTGTGGCATGCATCGGCCCGGCGACCGCCTTGGCGGCGCGCGGCGCTGGCATCCGCGCTGATGCGGTAGCCAGCGAGCAGACTCTCGACGGCCTCGTGGACGCCATCATCAAGAAGCTCAGCGATGGCGCGCAACGATGACCACCAGACGCCCGGCCGCGCGTGTCGCCGCGCCCCGCCCCGGTCCGAGCGCAGGCGCACCGGTCAGCCAGCCTGCACTGCCGACGTTCGCGCGCCTCCGCCGCCTGCGTTCGTCGCCAGGCCTGCGTGGGATGGTGTCCGAGACTGCCCTGAGCCCGTCAGACTTCATCTACCCGCTGTTCCTGACCGGAGGTCGCCGGGTCCGCCGCCCGATCGAACCCATGCCGGGGTGCTTCCAGCTCTCGGTCGATGAAGCCGCCAAAGAGGCGCAGGAGGTGGCGAGCCTGGGCATCCCCGCGGTGCTGTTGTTCGGGCTCCCTGCCCATAAGGACGCCCGGGGCACCGGCGCGTACGACGACGCCGAAGCTGTCCAGCGCGGAGTTGCCGCGATCAAGAAGGCCGCGCCCTCACTCACTGTGATCACCGATGTGTGCCTCTGCGAGTACACCGACCACGGCCACTGCGGCCTCGTACGCCCAGACGGCGCGGTCGACAACGATGCGACGCTCCCGCTCCTGGCGGCATCGGCCCTGTCGCACGCCCGCGCCGGGGCAGACGTGGTCGCCCCGTCGGCGATGATGGACGGGCAGGTCGCTGCGATACGCGCCGGCCTGGACGCCGCGGACTATCCCGGCGTGGCGGTCATGGGGTACTCGGCCAAGTACGCCTCTGCGTTTTTCGGGCCGTTCCGCGTGGCCGCGGCGTCGGCCCCCCAGTTCGGCGACCGGCGTGCCTATCAGATGGACCCGCCAAACCGCCGCGAGGCTATGCGGGAGATCGCCGCAGACGTTGCAGAAGGCGCCGACCTGATAATGGTGAAGCCGGCGCTGGCGTACCTGGACGTGATTTCGGCGGCGCGTGAGCGGTTTGACCTGCCGCTGGTCGCCTACAACGTGAGCGGCGAGTACGCCATGCTCCAGGCCGCGGCCGCCCAGGGCTGGATTGACGAGCGCCGCGCCGCCACCGAGGTACTCACAGGCATAAGGCGCGCCGGCGCGGACCTTGTTATCACCTACCACGCCAAGGACGCCGCGAGGTGGTTGCGAGAGGGCTGAGAAGCGGCGCCACCGCAAGCCGAGTCCCCGCTCTTAACGGGCCCGTCGCCCAGGCGGCCACTTACTCACAGGTCAGGGCCGCTTATCCGGCTCGCCGCGCCTCGCTTTAGCAGCTTAACCGCGCGAAAATCACTTATAGCACGCCGCTTCAGCGTTCTCCCCGTTGGCATGGAATCAGGCGGCACGTTCACCGTTGTAGGAGCCGGATGAAGACTTGGACCACCCGTGCAGACTGGACCCGGTCGCTCGCCGAGTTCATCGCCACGTTCCTGTTCGTGTTACTGGCCGTTGGCTCGGTGGGTGCTGCGCTGCCCCTGGGCGGGCCGACGACGCCGGGGTTCCTACTCGTCGTCGGGCTTGGGCAAGGGGTGGCGATAATGATCGGCGTGATCGCGTTCGGGCGTATCTCCGGGGCTCACATGAACCCGGCCGTCACCATCGCCACCGTAATCACGCGTGATACGAGCCTGGTGCGCGGCCTCATGTACGTCGCCGCACAGCTTGCGGGCGCCGTGCTCGCGATAGCTGTGCTCGACGGCGTCGCCTTCGAGCTCGACGACCTCGGCCTCCACCAGTTGGCCCCGTACATCTCCAAGGCCGACGGCCTCGTCATCGAAATCGTCCTCACGTTTTTCCTCGTGTTGGTAGTGTTCGCCACCGCGGTAGACCGCTGCGCCAACGCCGCGTTGGCCCCGTTCGCCATCGGCGGCGTGGTGGCGCTGGGGGGGTTCGTCGCGCTGGTGCTCACTGGCGCATCCATGAACCCGGCCCGGAGCTTCGGCCCGGCGGCGTTCTTCGGCAACTTCACCGACCACTGGGTCTACTGGGCCGGGCCAATCATCGGCGGCGTCATGGCCGCGCTCGTATACGCCAACTTCTTCGCCGACAAGGACGGGACTGGCATGGTCGGGCGCATCAAGCTCCGGAGCGACGATACGCAGGCGTGAGCGGGACCCTCACTCACCCCGGCAATCTTGGCGACTTGGCTAGCCCTTCGGCACTTTCACTCGACCCGTGATGGCGCGCCGTGGCACCGGCCCGTATCGACGGCTGTCCACTGATACGGCGCGGTTGTCGCCGAGCAGG
>CAYWBD010000197.1:0-1971 GCA_964456315.1 uncultured Thermoflexus sp. | reverse complement strand
TCAACGACTGGTGGCGGTACGGACGCTAGCGAGCACCCCCGGATTGTTGGGCGCAGGCATGTCAGCCAGCCGCTTGACGACTGTCGCTCCAAGTCCGCACCCCGGCATCACGATGTACCCGCCTCCCTGCGCTAGAGACCTGAAAGAGGTGCACGGGGTACTGCGCGTCGGCCTGACTGCCGCGGGCGGTTAGTTGCCGGGAGAGCCGCGCGTCACTGCGGGCGGCGCGTTGCCCTGGGGGTGGAGGCGGTGAAACTCGTCCTTGAGGATGCCCATGATGAACGAGTCGAACCGCGCGCCGGCGTGCGGGCGGCTCTGGCGCAGCGTGCCCTCGTGCTTGAACCCAAGGTGCTCAAACATGTTCCGGGCCGCCATGTTGTAGGTCGGCACGTCCACCCAGACGCGGAACAGGTCCAGGTGGTCGAAGGCGTGCTCAAGCAGCGCCAGCGTGGCTGACTTCCCGTACCCCTGGTGCCAGAGGTCTTTGCGCCCGATCAGGATGGACAGGTGGGCGTCGCCCAGCTTCTCATCAATCGCCAGGTGGCCCTCGCCGATGTGCTCCCCCGACTTTGTGTATACGGAGAAGATGTCGCGGTGCTCCGGCTGCGGGTGCGTGCCGAAGACGGTGTGCCATTCGTCCTGAGTGGCGGCGAGCAGTTTCTTGGGGTCGTAGCCCAGGTGCACCGGGTCGCCGTAGGTGTAGCGGCCCCACCAGGCCTCGGCGACCTCCGGATCGTCCAGCCATGCCGCGATGCGAGCTACGTCTTCGCGGTTGACTGGCCGGAGGTCAACTCTACCGGGCATCTGCGGGCCTCCCGTGCGACTGTCTGACGCTGTCCGAAGAAGCTGCGCACGGTCTCCTATCCGGCAGGCCGGCGCAAGATGCGCGGCAGTATACCGGAACTGCACACGGCGACCCGGCCTCAGCGGCGGACCCAAGCGCCACTGGGTGCGGTCTGCACGACTATCGACGGTGCTCGCCCGTGATAGGATGTGGGCTCGATCGTCAAGCCAAAGGAGTCCGCCGGATGTCTGCCGAAAAAGCAAAGGTTAAAGCGGAGATCGTCTACTGCGTCAGCTGAGGGCACCACAATGTGGCTGCCTGGATGGTCAGCGAGCTATTTTCAGCAGGTGGCGGGGACATCGCCGTCACGGTGACGCCCGGCGCGGACGGTCACTTCAAGGTGTACCTGGACGGCGACCTGATTTTCGATAAGAAGGCGACGCCGGCGAACCAGACACCCCACCTCGGCAAGGCCAAAGAGATCAAGGCGGAGGTCAAGAACCGCATCAAGGCCAGGACGCCGGTCGGCGTGGCCTGAACGATAGCGAATGCCAGTGGAAGCCGCCCCGGCCACAAACCGGGGCGGCTTCGCGTCGGTGCGCGGCACGTCGCGCAAAAAGTAACATGGTCTCCGCAACCTGAGTCTTGCAAGGAGTAGCGCCAGTGAAGGCAGCCGTCCTCTACGAAGCGAAGACCAAAATGCCGGTGGTTGACCTCAAGCAACAGCCCCCGAAAGCGGGCGAAGTCAAGGTGAGGATCGGCGCGGCAGGCGTCTGCGCCAGCGA
Source organism: uncultured Thermoflexus sp. (assembly GCA_964456315.1). Lineage (GTDB taxonomy): Bacteria > Chloroflexota > Dehalococcoidia > Lucifugimonadales > Lucifugimonadaceae > SHXW01. The sequence goes on along the minus strand of CAYWBD010000197.1, from coordinate 402 downwards.
CCACCACGTGATCACCGGGTCGGCGAAGTTCCTCATGCCCATCGTCCTTGGGCACGAGGGCGCAGGCGTCGTCGAGGAGGTCGGCGAGAACGTCAGCTCCGTGAAACCGGGGGAGCGCGTCATCCTTTCGTTTGTGCCGAGCTGCGGGTTCTGCCGCAGCTGCCGGTCGGGCCTGCCGCAGCTGTGCGACACGCACCGGGCGACGGGGCCGCGCCAGTTCGACGGCACGACGCGCCTCACGGACCCGCAGGGCAGGGAAATCTTCCAGTACACGAAGATGGGCGTTTTCGGCGAGGCGGTCGTCGTGCCGCACCAGGCCTGCTACCCGCTCCCCGACGACGTGCCGATGGACGTGGCGGCGCTCATCGGTTGCTCGGTAACCACGGGCGTGGGCGCGGTCGT
>CAYWBD010000196.1:0-2060 GCA_964456315.1 uncultured Thermoflexus sp. | reverse complement strand
GAGGCGTCGGCGAACCTGGCGCGCTACGATGGCTTCAAGTACGGGTATTCTTCACCCGAGGCCCGGACCGCATGGGAGACGATGGACTTTACGAGGGGCGACGGGTTTGGGCCAGAGGTGAAGCGCCGCATCCTGCTCGGGGCCTACGCGCTCTCGGCAGGCTACTACGACGCCTACTACAAGAAGGCCCAGCAGGTGCGTACGCTGATCCGACGTGAGTTCTCGCAGGCGTTTGCAAAATACGATGTGCTTGCGACACCGACGTCGCCCTCTGTTGCATTCCCGCTGGGGGCCAAGACCAGCGACCCGCTACAGATGTATCTGAGCGACGTCTGCACCATCCCGGTGAACATCGCCGGGCTGCCTGCTATTTCGGTGCCTTGCGGCCTGTCCGAAGGGCTGCCGGTGGGCCTGCAGCTGATCGGGCCTCCGCTGGGCGATGAGAAGCTGCTCCAGGTGGCTTTTGCGTACGAACAGGCGACGGCGTGGCACAAACTGAGGCCGCCGGTATGAGGGGTCCGATATGGACTGGTGCGCCCCGCACAGTAGGCGGAGCGCTTGCGACCCTCGCGCTGGCCGTCCTGACTGCGCTGGCGCTGGCAGGCGCGGCCTGCGGCGGCGCCGCCGCGACTGCCACCCCTGCCCTGACCGCCATCCCTGGCCCTCCCGCGTTCCCGTTGATCTTCAGCGGCAAGTTCACTGTCGGCGGCAAGCCCGGGCCTGCGGGCCTGCCGATCTTTGCCCGCATAGGCGACGCACGCTCGCCGTTGACCAACACCGGCAGCGGGACCTACAACAACATCATCCTCGGGCCTTCTGACCCGGCCAGCCAGTCGGGGAAGGTAGAGTTTTTCCTCGGCAACCTGGACGGAATAACGGTGCGGGCCAGCCAGACCTACCGTTTTCAAGTGAAATCGCAACCCACCAATGTCACGCTGGACCTGAACTTCTCTGAATTGCCGGACCAGGCTGGCCGGCCCGGGCCCGTAGCTCTCCCGAAATAGCTTTTCTCACGTTACGCGCGCAGGCGTCCGCTCAACAGCGCGGGCACGCGCGCCGCCGGACAGGAGCCGCGATTTGATCCGCAGCCTCGACGGGAAGACCCCAAAAGTCCACGAGACCGCCTTCGTAAGCGAGTTCGCGTATGTGATCGGCGACGTCGAAATCGGCGCGCAGTCTAGCGTGTGGCCGGGCGCGGTCATCAGGGCCGATAGCGGGAAGATCGTCATCGGCGAGCGCACGAACATCCAGGACAACAGCACGCTGCACGCCGACGCTGACGCGACGATCGGCAGCGACGTGACCATCGGCCATGGTGTCGTGTGCCACGCCCGCAAGATCGGCAACTCCACGCTCATCGGCAACGGTTCCGTGCTCAACGACGGCGTCGAGGTGGGCGAGTGGTGCCTGGTGGCGGCGGGGTCGGTCGTGCCAGAAAAGACGAAGGTCCCCGACCGGTCAATAGTGCGTGGGTTGCCGGGAAAGGTCCTCGGCGAAGTCCACGAGCGGCACTTGCAGCTCATACGCGCTGCGGGCGAGGCCTATGTCCAGCGCATCCCGCGCTACAAGGCCCAGGGCAACCTCGAAGCGGGCCGCTGAGGGCTGGGCCGTTCGTGCTCTCAGGCGAGCGTTGCAGGGTCGGCGGGTGACGCTCGCTCCATCCTCGCAGGCGCGGTCATGCCCATGAGGCCGAGCGTGCGTGCCAGGACGACTCGCGATGCGTCCACGAGCTTTAGCCGTGCCTTGGTGACCGCGGGGTCCACCTGCGTCACTTGCAACCCGGTCTCGGCTGCGTGCGCGGCGTCCCCGGACATCACGCGGCAGTCTTCATAGAAGCGCTGAAGAGCACGCGCGAGCTCGTACGCATAGTGCGGCAGGTGGTGCGGCTCGAGGCGGGTCGCAGCCCGGTGCACGACGTCGGGCAAGTCCGTCAGAGTGCGCACCAGCTCCATCTCCCGCGGGTGGGTGAGCAGCGACACATCGCCATCTTCGTAGGAGATGCGGCGCTCTGCGGCCGACTTGAGCACCGAACAGAGGCGTGCGTGGGCGTACTGCACGTA
>CAYWBD010000195.1:0-2954 GCA_964456315.1 uncultured Thermoflexus sp. | reverse complement strand
CCTGGCGCACCTGGCGGCGGTGGGTCTTCTCTGACGGCATTGTTTGCTCCGCGGGCGGCTGGCCCGTGCGAATCCCTAACTCTCAGGCGCCTTGTGGCCGACGGTTACCCTCTGCGCGCTCCGCACGCCGGGGATCGCCTCCAGCCTCGAGAACAGGCGGCTCAGTTGCTCAACCCCGCTAGTATAGACGGTAAGTGTCACAATCGAGAGCCCGGTGCGCGGGTCTTCTGTCGACGACAGCGAGTGGATGTTCACGTTCTCCAGCGATACCACGTTCGTGATGTCCCTCAACAGCCCGACGCGGTCGTACGACTCCAACAGCAGCCTCGCAGGCTGCGCGCTCTGGCTGTGGCCCCATGCGACCTGGACAATACGGTCGGCGTCGGTGGCAGCCAGAAGGGTTGGGCACGTCCTCCTGTGGACGGTCACGCCCCGGCCCCGTGTGATGTAGCCGGCGATCTCGTCCCCGGCGACCGGGCTGCAGCACTGGGCGACCCTGGTGAGCAGGTTCCCTGCGCCCATCACTACGATCCCGTTGTCAGATGGCCGGCCATGCTCGGGCACAGGCCTGACGGCGGCGATCACGTCGTCGCTAGACGTGCGGCCACCCGCGCTGAGCTTTTCCAGCAGCGTGCTTACTGCGAGCTCCCCTGAGCCGATGGCCTGCGCCAGGTCATCAGCCGACGCAAAGCCGAGCAGCGGCGCGATCGTCTCCTCGGACTCCACGATGTTCAGCCGGCGCAGCTCTTTGCGCAGTTGCTCGCGCCCACGCTCGACGTTCGCGGCGCGCTCCTGGCGGTGGAACCACTGGCGCGCCTTGGTCTTGGCGCTGCCCGTCGCCAGGTAGCCCAGGCCGGGGTTCAGCCAGTCCAGGCTGGGGCCACGGGGCGCCTTGGACTTTCGGATCTCAACCGTGTCCCCGTTTTGCAGCTGCGTGTTCAGCGAAACGAGCTTGCCATTCACGATCGCGCCCGCGCAGTTGTGGCCGAGGTCCGTGTGGATGCGGTACGCAAAGTCCAGCGGCGTCGCACCTGCAGGCAGGTCTATGACGTCTCCCTTTGGAGTGTTCACGAAGACCTGGTCTCTCAGGATGTCCGTCTTGACGGAGTCGAGGTACTCCTCGTCGCCGCTGACGTCCCTCTGCCAGTCCAGAAGCTGCTTCAGCCACGACATCTTCTGCTCGAAGCGGTCGTCAGTGCTTCCTTCGTCGCCTTCCTTGTAGGACCAGTGCGCGGCGACGCCCTCCTCGGCGATGCGGTGCATCTCCTTGGTGCGGATCTGCACCTCGACAGGGGAGCCGCCTTCACAGATCACCGATGTGTGGAGCGACTGGTAGTAGTTGTCCTTGGGGCTGGCGATGTAGTCATCGAACTGGCCGGGGACCGGCTTCCAGAGCGTGTGGGCGACTCCCAGGGCGGCGTAGCAGCCGGAGACGGTGTCGGTGATGACACGGAGGCCGGTCAGGTCGTAGATCTCGTCGAACTTCCGGCCCTGGGCCTCGTAGCGTTGCATCTTATTGAACAGGCTGAACAGGTGCTTGGGCCGCCCTGTAACGAGCGCGTTGAGCCCCGCTGCCTTTAGGGCCTGGTCCAGGACCTCTGTGACGTGCCGGGCATACTCTTCGCGCTCTTCGCGCTTCCTGTTGATGAGCCGGGAGACCTGCTTGTACTCGCGGGGCATCATGTAGCGGAACGCCGCGTCTTCTAGCTTCCACTTAATGTCCGCCATGCCCAGGCGGTGTGCCAGCGGGGCGTAGATGTCGAGAGTCTCGCGGGCGATGCGCTGCTGCTGCTCGGAGGTGAGGTGCGACAGCGTGCGCATGTTGTGCAGCCGGTCCGCCAGCTTGATCAGCACGACGCGGATGTCCTCCGCCATCGCCACGAGCATCTTGCGCAGGCTGGCGGTGCGGGCGGCTTCGGCAGTCGGGGTCACTGGCGCCGCGCCGTTGGCGTCCAGTGTGCTGATCAGGTCCAGCCGCTTGAGCTTGGTGACACCGTCCACCAGGCGCGCCACTTCAGGGCCGAACCGCAGTTCCAGGGTCTGGTAGGAGACGCCGCAGTCCTCGATGACATCGTGGAGCAGGGCCGCCGCGAGGGTGGTGGCGTCGAGGCGCAACTCTGCCAGGTGAGCGGCGGTGGCTATCGGGTGCTCGATGTACGGCTCGCCGGACTTGCGCTTCTGGCCGTAGTGGGCCTTCGTCGCGTATTCGAGGGCGTCCTCGACAAACCTGACCCGGTCAGGCGGGAGGTAAGCACGGACTGTTGGAAGAAGTGATGTAGCCGGCAAGCCTGCCTGCTTTGAGATGGTTCCGACTTCATCCTGAACTCGATTCAGGACCTTCGACAAGGGGCACAGCACAGCGGGGTGCCTACGCCGCCATTCTATCGCCCACGTTCCCGGGCTGACTCAGTGTGTCGGCATCGTTCTGATTCCACAAACGAGCTGCGGACTCCTGCACAAGGTGGGAAGCCAGTTTGTGAAGTCAGGCAATCCCGAGTTACTCCTTCGCCCCCCGTCATTCCTGCAAAAGCAGGAATCCAGGGCTACTCCAACAGCCGGGCGATCTCGTCCCGGTCGAAGTGCGGGAAGCGCCGGCGCGTCCCGCTATCCAGGAGCATCAGCGGGGCGCCGACTCCAGTCATCCGGCCAATGACTCCGGGCGCTGTCCCATTGCCCGCGATCGCGGCAACAACCCCGTCCACAGATTCGGGCGCGCAGGTGATGAGGAGCGCGCCGGAGGCGATAAGGCCCCAGGGGTCTGCGCCGAGGGCGTCGCATATGGCGCGGGTCTCGGGGAGCACTCGCACGGCTGAGGCGTTGACCTCGAGGCCGCAGCCCGACGCCGTTGCCAGCTCTGTCAGCGCGGTGGCCAGGCCGCCCTCTGTGGGGTCGTGCATGGCGGTCACTCCGCCCGCCAGTTGGGCGGCCCGGGCTTCCCGCACGACCGATATGCC
>CAYWBD010000194.1:0-3766 GCA_964456315.1 uncultured Thermoflexus sp. | reverse complement strand
ACAATGGGGTCAGGTAATCCCGCCGCTGCATTGCGGCGGCCACTTACCGCGGGCGGGAGATGCGTCGTGCCCAGATCCGTCCGGTTTAAGAGTGTCCGCATCATCCGGCCGCCCAGCGTCCGGCGACAGACGGTGTTCGTGCACGCGGCAGCCCCGGCCTCTGCGATCAGCGCGCCCGCCGCGGCAGGCCGGGGCGGCAGGCCGGCAGGGGCCGCTGGCGCTGGCCAGGAGCGCGTGCAGGTGTTCGTGATCGGCCCGCCCGCGTTCGTCGCGCAGGTCACCGCGGCGATCACCGAGATGTCTGGCTGCCAGGTGGCAGGCGCCGCGAACGACCTTGCTGCGCTGGCGCCGACTGCGGCCCTGTCTGTATCACAGGTGGCCGTAATCGACTCCGATGCAGGCGGTCCGCTCAACGGCGCCCACGTCGCCCGCGTCATCCAACGGGTGCACCCGCAGTGCACGCCGCTGCTTGTCGTGCCGGGCACGACCCCGGACATTGCCCGTTGGCTTTACCGGGAAGGGGCCGGCCTGTTGTCGATAGTCACTGCGCGTGAGCTAACCCGGTCCCGGCAACTAGAGTCGGCGCTGCGTTCGACGGCGCGGGGAATCCCATGGGTACAACCTGACGTGAGGCGGGCGGTCGAAGAGGTCGGGCACACTGCGGAAGACCGCTACGACGATGCTCCGGCGTACGGGGCGAGTGGCCGGGCGGCGGGCTGGGACCGCGGCATCACCCAACTGCGGCGCTAAACGCGTGAGACCTGTCCAACCTCAGCCACCCCTGGCAAGGCGCCAGCGCACGTGGGCTATCGCAACGGCTCGGCGGCGGTCCCTGCGGCCGCTGCCTCGATTGCCTGTCTTGCCTCTTCGGGGGTGGCGAAGCGGTCCTTGATCTTGGGCGCAATCATCTTCAGGTTGACGGCCGAAAGCGCCTCGGGCACCGCGGTGTTCAGGTCCGAGGGCGGCGCGGGTGCGACCGAGTAGTCAGGGAGCCTGAGTTTCTTGCCATCAGCGTCCACGCCGGCGTCGACTGCCTTGTAGGGTAGCCTCCCGGCTGTCAGCAGGCGGTAAAAGACGACGCCGAGCCCAAAGACATCGGTGTAGTAGCCGGCGGCCTGGCGCAGCGTCTGTTCGGGGGCCTTGTAGTCGCGCGTGCCTGACTCGGTCTTCAGGACCTTGTCAGGCGTGAATTCCCTGGCCACGCTGAAGTCGAACAGCACCGCCTTGCCGTCGTCGTACATCAGGTTCGACGTCTTCACGTCCAGGTGCAACAGCCCCTGCTCGTGGGCATGCGACAGAGCATCGGCGATCTGCATCGTCGCGTCTGTCAGGTCGGCCAGGGTGAACGCGGCGAGGTTGCCCTTCATGAACGTCTGCTCAAACGTCTGGCCGGGGATGAACTGCATGACCAGGAACGGCCGGGGGTCGGTGCCGGTGCCGAACCCCTGGATCAGGTTCGGGTGGTGCAGCCGCTGGAGGAACGACCCTTCCCGCATTAAAGCTGCGACGGCGGTCTTGTCTTCGGCGATCTCGGGGAGGAGGATCTTGCAGGCGACTTCGTGCCCGAGGCGCTTGCTGCGGCAGATGTAGATGTCTACCTTTTTGCTGCCCCCGGCGTGGCCCAGCACTTTGAGGTCCGGGTTCAACCACACCCCTGCCGGGACGGTTTTCCTGCTCTGGCGCGGCTTATCCATGGCGTTCCCCGTGCTGGCGCCGGCCTAACATCGTGGCGGCGGGTGTTGCTCCGAGGATATCGCAGACGCCACACGTGGGAGTCCGTGTTCCCGCCCATGCTTGCTGCCACACTGGTCGCCAGTCCGTTCGTCCTGAGCCTGTCGAAGGACGAACGTGACAATGGAGCGCGCGCAGGGCACGGCCAGCCCTTGCGGCATTCGACAAGCTCAGGACGAACGGAGAGGGCGCTGCGGCAACTGGCGCGGGCTCAGGTCAGCACGGGGTCCACGTGGAGTGTGGGCGGGTCGATCTCGTCCGGCTTGAGAGCCCGGCACCACTTGCGGTAGACCTGGACCCTGTAGCGGCCAGTGTCCACTACGAAGACGCGCCCCTTGTTGTCCACCCGCACGGACACCGGCGCCTTGAACCGCTTCTCGCGGTCAAGATTTTCGATGTTCTCCCGCATCCGCACCATGTCCAGGTTTGTCAGTACCTTTTTCATCCCGCGCTCGTTGATCACGGCGTCGCCGATCAGGGACTCTATGAACATGCCGCGGTAGTTGAAGAGCAGCACGCGGTTGTTGCCCCTGTCGGCGACATAGATGTCCCCGTGGCTGTCCACCGCCACCCCGGCCGGGCGGTGTAGCTCGCCCTCGCCCTGGCCAGGCCGCCCGATGACCTGGAGGGCCTTGCCTTCGCGTGAGAAGCGCTGGACACGGTCATTGCGCCAGTCTGCGACCACTATCGTCCCGTTGATGGGGTCTACCGCGACGCCCCAGGGGTAGTTCAATTGGCCGGGCTCTGTGCCGAACCTACCGAAGCCGCCCAGCCACTTGCCTTCTTGTGTGAAGTGGTCGACGCGGTGGGAGCGCGTACTGGTAACCCAGAGCGTCTCGTCGGTGTCAAGGCAAAGTCCGGAGGGCGCGTTCAACTGGCCGGGCGCCGTGCCGCCTTCGCCCCAGTAACCGAGCGTCTCGCCAGTGAGCCGGCAGCGCACCACGACGTTGCGGTGCTCATCCGCGGAGTAAAGGACCCCTGCGCTGTCGCAGACGGTCATCTGCAGCGAGTTGGCCCACTCGTGGCCTGTCTCCATCGGCTTGCCGTCCGGCCCGAGCGGGACGACCTCGTGCTCGTAGCCGTCGTCGTTCAGGTTGACCTGCACCCAGCGGACCCCGGCGAGGTGGCCGTCGTTGGGGTAGCGGTTCATCACGTAGAGCCAGCCGTCCGGGCCGAACGCCACGTCAGTCGGCCCCTTGAACCCGCCAAGCGCCAGGCGCTGGCCGAGGGCGATCTCGAACTGGTGGCCCCGCCGGAACATGGCCGGGTATGCGTCCTGGTAGGGGGCGCGTGGCGCCGGCGCGGCCGCCTGCAAGGGGATGGGTAGGGCAGCGGGACGTTCGGCGATGCTGGGCATGTGTAACTCCTGTCAAATGGGTCTCTTGGGCGCCCGCTCGACCCGAGCTAGTCGAGGGGCCATCTCCTGACCCCTCACCCTAGACCCTCTCCCGCAAGGGGAGAGGGGATGAGCACGGTCAATCTGACCGCGCCCAACCTTTCACGCTGCTGGTTTGACGAGGCCTTTGTACTGCTCGAACGCCCCGTTGAGGACCGGGGACGCGTCTATCCCGAACCACCCCTCCAGCAACGTCGCATAGAGCATGCGGAAGTCGTTGTTGAACGCCAGGTCGCCGCTTGCCTGCTTGTCAGGGGCGAGCGATGGGTACTCTGCGTAAAGCCCGCCGCTGACCCGGTCGCCGAGCAGGAATGCGCCGCCGCCCGAGCCGTGGTCGGTGCCGTTGCCGTTGTCCCGCACCCTCCGCCCGAACTCGGAGAACACGAGCATCACGACGTTGCTCGCTTCGTTGTGGGCGCGCAGGTCGCTGAAGAAGGCGTCGACTGCGCGAGACACCTGCCCCCACAGCTTTGGCTGCGTCTGGAGCTGGCTGCCGTGGACGTCGTACCCGCCGTGCTGTGCGTAAAACACGCGCGTGCCGATGTCGGCCAGGTGCACCTGCGCGATGCCTTTCAGGCTCTGGGACAGCGGGTCGCTGGCGTACTCGACAGCCGACTTGTAGCGCTCTGGCGCCACCTT
>CAYWBD010000193.1:0-5529 GCA_964456315.1 uncultured Thermoflexus sp. | reverse complement strand
CTCGACCTCCTCGGGTGTGCACTTCTCTGCTGTGCCCACCTCGACAAACCGCGAACCCGGGACAAGGTAAAGGTGGTCGTAGCCGAAGCGGTGCCGTCTCTGGATGATCAGCTCGTTCGGCATGCCTTCTGTGTCAGGCAGCCGGGCGATCTTCTCCGGGTCGTCTTTGGCGATAGCCGCTGCGGCCTGCACCACCAGCCCGCCTGAGGCCCCGCTGGTTATCGTTGCGGCTTCAACCCCGAGGAGGTCAGCCAACTCCTGTCCCGCCGCGATAAGCAGCTCGTCCATGTTCACGAAAACTTCTGACATCGCGAGCATGGCCTGGAGGCACTCGTCGCGCGGCCTCGTGCCAGAGTGCTTGGTATTGGGCCCGCCGGCCTGCAGTATCGGCGTTACGCCGAGGTCGCGGGCGATCTCAGCGCCCGTCGTCCGAGTGGGCATGTCCAGACTCCAAAGGGAACGCGGGCCTACACGTCGCCCGCAACGGCGGCGCGACTCTACCACACCGGGCAGCCGCGAGCTGAACGCGCCGGACCCGGCGGCGACTGCGCAGCTAGTCTCCCACTGAGGCGGCCGCGGCGGGCAGGCGACCGGCGCGCACCACTGTCGCCCCCGGCTCGCCGTCGCCTTTGAGCTCGCTCCAGTCCGGGATCAGCAGTTGGTTTGTCGGTTCCAGGAACAAGATCGCCACGGCGCCGGCCAGGCTGAAAATGGCCGACAACACGATCGCCCACGTGTACCCAGCGGTCAGGTCAAACAGCACGCCCGGTATGGCGCCGCCCAGGGCCATCCCGAGGCCCGCCCCGAGCAGCTGCCAGCCGTACGTCGGGCCGATCGGGACATGACCGTAGTACTGGCGGTTGATGACCGGGAAGGCCGTGCCTTCGCCGCCAAATGGGATCGCCCAGATCAGGCCGAAGAGGTAGAACTCGGCCGGAGAGTCAGCGATCAGGAACAGCAGGACACCCGCGCCCTGGCCGAAGAACGAGAAGAACATCACGCTCTTGGACCCGAACTTCTCGGATAGCACCGGCGCCAGGAACCGCATGACCACGCTCACCAGCGATACGAACGTCAGCACACCCGCGGCGGCGAGCGGGTCCAGGCCCCGGTGTATCGCCATCGGCACCAGGCCGACGAGGATTACGGCGTGGCCGGCGCAGCCGAGGAAGTGGACATTGATCAGGTTCCAGAAGGCGTTGGTCCGGTAGACATGCCCCTGGTACTTGCGGGCGTTGTCCTTGTAGTCCACGCCAGACGTCACCAGCGGCCGGTCGCCGTCCTTCCAGCCGTAGGCGCGCCTGCCTGCCTGCTCGGGAGAGTCCTTGAAAAAGAGCAACATCACGCCGAGGACCGCGGCGCCCGCGATGCCCGTGATCAGGAAAGTCTCGCTCCAGCCCACCCTGGCGAACATCACGGCCATGACCTGGACGACGATGGCCGGCCCCAGGCTCCAGGAGATCATCATGATCCCCGTGCCCAGGCCAAGGTGCCTGCGGAACCAGCTTGCGACCGCGGGTATCACCGGGACAAGGAACAGCGCCTGCGCGACACCGAACATGAGCCCGTAGGCGACGTAAAGCTCCCACAGGCGGCTCACCTGTGATGTCCAGACCATGCCGCCTAAGAACAGGACGATCCCTGCGACCATCGTCCTGCGCGCCCCGAACCTGGTCCCTGCCCACCCGGCCACCGGCGAGAACAGCGCGGTGACCACCGACATCCAGGCGTAGGCAAACCCGACTGACCCCGCGCTCCAGCCGAACTCCTTGACCAGCGGGTCTACCACCACACCGAACGCAAGCCGTATCGAGCTGCCGACCATCTGCGCCACCGCGCCCACGGCCACGATGACCCAGGCGTAGTGGAACAACACGTGGTCGCCGAGCTGTCCGCGCCCGGCGACGAATGTCTTTAGTGAAGCGGGCAGACCCAACGTGCTCCGTCCTCCCATGCAGCTGCGCCGCCGGCCGGCTCTCCCGTTGTCGAAGCCCGTTCCCTGGCTTCCACGCGGTCAGTCGCCGCCCAGGCCGTCATGTATATGAGCAACGCAACGCTGAAGGCCGCTGAAACGCCGAGCAGTGCCAGCCCAAGCCAGGGCCACGACACCACTTCACGGCGCTGGCCGACACCCGGGTCATCGCCCGCGGCCCGTCCCAAGTCAGGTTGCGCATTCATGCGCCACAGGATACTACCCGCGGCCTGGCGCGCCGCGTGGGACCCACCGCAATCGTCTGTTGGCAGAGCCCGCACTCTTTTGTGGCCGACATGGCGCGCGGCCGCCACCAGCGCACCCTCTCCTGGCGAACTCGCACCAGAGGCGGACAACCCACACTCGGCACCGCTGCGTCACCGATGCGGGCGCACCGGACCATCGCAAGAGTGGAGATACCCACCCGACGCGCGCCCCGGAGATACCGGCTTTGGACTGGCTAGATGACCCTCGCATCCACCACCTCATGGTCCATCTCATGGTCCATTTCGGCAAGAAGGTGGACGGGAAGTACACGCGGCGCTCACTGGCGGCCGAAAAACTCAACGAGTACCTCGTGCAGGCCGAGAAGCGGCGTACAGACCTCCAGCAGGTCCGGGCACAGCTCGCCTCCCTGTCGGCGCAGTTCGCCGAAATGTCGTCGCTTCTCCGTGACCGTGAACGGCTGTTCAGGGAGCTCAGGCAGAGCATCGAGGAGTCAGAGGGGGACATCCTGGCCCAGAACCCCAATGCTGACCGCGGCAAGATGGCTCAGGAGGCCGCGGAGTCGATCGCCGACTTCCACGCCCGTTGCAAAGACGCCGCCCGGAGGGTCGACTCTGTGAAACAGTCGATCACCGTGAAGCAGTCAGACGCACGTCGGCAGGAAGAGCGCCTTGACTTCTACCGGAAGCAGGTCGAGCGTGTCATGCGGGAGTGCGAGGCGGCCTGACCCGTGCTCCCCCCCGGCCCTGTCGCTTGACACGGGCCCCCGGCTCGTCCAGCCTTCCCGTCCAGCAGCAACCCGGTCCCTCGGCCCGCCACTCACGGCGCAGGCCGGAGTGGCAAGTTTGCGCTGGAGCCAAATGCCCGACGCCGTAATAGAGTCACTTCGCCCGCACCTAGACCGCTTGTTAGTCAACGCGCTGGCCACCGCCAGGATGCCCGGGCTCGCCGTCGGCATCGTCCGCGACCAGCACCTGGTGTGGTCGAAGGGGTACGGCCACGCCGACCTCGCGTCCCGCCGGAAGCCCGATGACCGCACGCTGAGCCGCGTCGCGTCCATCACCAAGACGTTCACGACCCTTGCTCTGTTGCAGCTCCGGGACCAGGGGCTGCTCACGCTTGAGGACCCGCTTGTCCTCCACATACCGGAGTTCAGCGGCGCCAACCCCCGCGAGGGCCGGCTCGAAGACGTGACGATCAAGCGGATGATGACGCACCGGTCCGGTCTGCCCACTGAGCCGCCGCTGCCCGGCTGGGACGCGCTTGAGTTCCCGGCGGTGAACGCCATCGTGGACGCCCTTCCCAGAGTGGAGGTCGTCATCCCGCAGGACTCCGCGTTCAAGTACTCAAACTTCGCTTTTGCTCTGCTTGGCGAAGTGGTGGCCCGGCTCTCGGGGGTCCCATACGCCGAGTACGTCGGAACGAACATCCTGCGGCCCCTGGGAATGGAGCTCTCGGGCTTTGACATCTCAGCAGAGATGAAGCCCCACTGCGCAACCGGGTACAGCCCGTCGGACCACGAGGACCGCCCACAGCCCGCGCCTTACGCCCACATGAACGGCCTGGCATCGGCAGGCCAGTTGCATTCCAATGTGCGGGACCTGTCCCGCTGGGTGGCGTTTCAGTTCAGGACCGCTGGCGGGGAACGTAACGGCGCACAGGTCCTCGATGGCGCTTCACTTGAAGAGATGCACCGGCCTGTGTACGTAGAATCTGACTGGTCGGCAGGGCAGGCGCTCGGGTGGCGCGTCGGCAGGCTGGGCGGGCGCGTCTATCACCAGCACGGCGGGGGCATCCACGGCTTCGCCTCGCAAGTGGCGTTCAACAAGCCTTCCAAGACCGGGGTCATCGTGTTGGCGAACGTCTGGCCGGCGACGGCGGCAGCCCAGACCGGGCTGGACGTGTTGGAACTCGTGCTCGATGCAGACGCAGAATCGGCCCGGACCGCGGCCAGGCAGGAGCCGCCAGTACCTGATGTATGCCCCGCCGGTCTTTCGGTCTATCTGGGTCGATACAGGGCAGAGCCGGGCATCCACGCGGTCATCGAGCACCGCGGCGGCGCCCTGCGGATCGCAGCCCCGGACCCCGCCGGCTACACGCTGCACGCGCCTGCCACCCTGGAGCAGACCGCCCGTCCGGGCGTGTTCCTCGTCCGCGGCGGGCGCGGGTCAGGCGAGTACGCCGTGTTCAAGCACGGCCCTGAAGGGCAGGCCCTGTCGTACGAGCTGGGCGGTTTCGTGTTCAAGCGGGCGCACTGACGGCCGCTTGACCGGGGGCCGGGCGGCTTACACACTGCTAAGCCTGACTCCGAGGTCCTGGGCCATCCTTCATTCCCTCTCCCCTTGCGGGAGAGGGTCAGGGCGAGGGGTCAACTAGGACATCCATCTCCTAGACCGGATACCAGGTGGCCGTCAGCCACCTCGGAAGGGGGGACCGCATTGCCACGCGTATACGAGATCGCAGACCGCTTCGTCGACGACTACGCGTCGGCGGACCCGGTGGCCGCGACTTTCATGGGCGTGGCCGGCCACGACGACCGCCTGACCGACTACTCGCCCGAAGGCGCGGCGGCCCTGAACGCCCTCTGCTCCCGCACGCTCCGAGACATCGAGGCTGCGCAGCCGGCCCACGAACGGGAGCGCATCTGCAAGGACACCGTCCTGGACGAACAGCGCCTGGCGGTCGAGCTTTTCCAGGCCGGCGAGTACCTGCGGAACCTGAACACGATGTTCTGCCCGGTCCAGGGCCTGCGCATGGTGTTCGACATGATGCCGCGCGCCACCGAGGCAGACTGGCGAAACATTGCGACCCGCCTCTCCGCCGTGCCCCAGGCCATAGAGTCCTACCGTGCCTCCCTAGCTGAGGGCCTGCACCGTGGCCTTGTCGTGGCGCGGCGGCAGACCGAAGGCGCTGCGAAGCAGGCCGACACCTGGTCTGGCGCAGGAGGCAGCCCGTCCTTCTTCGCGGGGCTGATCGCCGGGTATGAGGGCCCGGGGATGGACAACAACGTGCTCAAGTCAGACCTCGCCAGGGGGGCAGCGGCAGCAGCAGCTTCCTACGCAAGCATCGCAGCCTACCTCCGGACTGAATACCTGCCCAGCGCAGTGGCAAAGGACGGCGTTGGCCGCGACCGCTACGCGCTGTGGGCGCGCTCGTACTGCGGCGCCGAGATCGACCTGGATGAGACCTACTCCTGGGGGTGGGAGCAGCTGAGCTGGGTGCGGTCTGAGATGAAAAAGACCGCGCGCACGCTCGTGCCGTCCGGCGTCATCTCTGACGCCATCAAGCTGCTCGAAGAGGACCCGAAGCGGTCCATCGACGGCGTCGAGCCA
>CAYWBD010000192.1:0-3209 GCA_964456315.1 uncultured Thermoflexus sp. | reverse complement strand
GCGACGGCGGCGTCACCAAGAGGTCGCCCACCATGGCGCGCCTGGCTTCCTGCCGCCGGTGGAGCTCGATCAACATGACCGCGCCGGCGACCGCGGGGAGGACAAGCAGGAGGTCGGCCGAGACGATCCAGTCGACGGCCGTTATCAGCTCTGACAGCGTCGCCCGAGGAAAGAGCCTGGATAACGTGATCGGGTTCAGTACGAACACGACTGCCGCGGCGGCCAGCCAGGCGTAGACGACGGGGTGCGCGCGGCCCTCCTGTTTCCAGGCGGTTGTGGCGTCCGTGCGGACAGCAGGGTCGCTACCCTTGAACAGCTCCAGGTACCCTGGCCTTACTTTCCACGCAAGTATCAGGATGGCCACGATCCCACCGAGCACTATCCCCACGCCCGTCACAACCGACACCACGAACGCTGCTCCCGCCAGGACCGTCCATAGCACCACCGAATCGGGTTTTGCCTTCTGCTCTGCGGACTGGAGTGCGAGCAGGTTGCGTCCCGCCCGGTGGACGAACGTCCCCCACGGGAAGCTGATCGCGATCAGCAGGACGATCATCAAAGCGAGAAGCAGGTACGCCCGGTCCTGGGTGCCGCCGAACTCCCTGACGATCTCTATCACCTTCTGGCACTCGGGAGTCAGCTGTTGCAGGACTTGTATCGTCGTGCAGTCGTAGCCTTCGGCTGCTGCGAACTCGACCAGTTCGTCCAGGGCGGTGGTCTGCGACGGCGGGATGGAACTGATGCCAGCCGCCTCGAACCGGGTGAGGGTGTGCAGCGTCTGCCGGTCACTCCACGCCAGCGCCAGGGCTGCGACGACCCAGAGCGCCAGGCCGCCGATCAGCCACCGGAGGAGCTTCCGGTTCGATTCGTAACGGTACGGCTGCAGGCGGGCGCGCATTGCTTCTTCTAGCTGCGGCCGGCCCATGGCGCGTCGCCAGAGGGTCTCTTTCTGCGGCGGCCGCGGTGAACGTCCGCCTGTAGAGGATGTCGCTGGCGTCGCAGGCTTTTGCGTGCCACCCTGGTCATCGCCCTTTTTCGGGGGCGGCGGGTTGCGCATGCGGATGGCGTGCGTCCAGCGCCCCGCGCCGGTTTGCGCCGGTGCAGGCGAGAGGGTGTGACGGCCTGGGCCGGGCCCGGACTGAGCGCTCACGGGTCTATGTCCCAGTCGCGGATGTCAACGAAATGGCCGGCGACTGCTGCCGCCGCCGCCATCTGCGGGCTGACGAGGTGCGTGCGCCCCCCTTTGCCCTGGCGCCCCTCGAAGTTGCGGTTGGAGGTCGAGGCGCATCGTTCGCCTGGTTTGAGGATGTCCGGGTTCATGCCCAGGCACATCGAGCAGCCAGATTCCCGCCACTCAAATCCGGCGTCGGTGAAGACCTTGTCCAGGCCCTCTTTCTCTGCGTCCAGCTTGACCATCGTCGAGCCAGGCACGACCATCCCATGCACGGTTGGTGCGATGTGACGTCCCTTCACGACTGCGGCGGCCAGGCGCAGGTCTTCCAGGCGGGCGTTGGTGCATGAGCCGATGAATACGCGGTCGATCCTGATCTCCTGCACCGGCGTGCGGGGCTTCAGGCCCATGTACTCAAGCGCACGGGCGGCGCTCTGCTGCTCGGCCGGGTCCTTGATGTCCGCCGGGTCAGGCACAGACCCCGTCACTTTGACCACCTGGCCGGGGTTGGTGCCCCAGCTGACGTGCGGCTCCAGCCGGGCGCAGTCGATCTCGACGACGCTGTCGTAGCGCGCGCCGCGGTCTGTTGGCAGCTGTTGCCAACGCTTGACCGCCGCCTGGAACGCCTTCCCGTGGGGCGCGAACGGGCGTCCCTCCAGCCAGGCGAACGTCTTGTCGTCCGGCGCCACCATCCCGGCCCTTGCGCCGCCTTCGATGGACATGTTGCACACCGTCATGCGGCCTTCCATCGACAGGGACCGCACGGCCTCGCCGGTGTACTCGAACACGTAGCCGCTACCGCCCGCGACGCCGATCTGGCCGATGATCGCCAGTATGAGGTCCTTGGCAGTCACGCCGTGCGGGAGCTTGCCGGCGGTGCGGACCTCCATGGTCTTGGGCCTGCGCTGTCGGAGCGTCTGCGTGGCGAGGACGTGCTCGACCTCGGTCGTGCCGATGCCGAAGGCGAGCGCGCCGAACGCGCCGTGCGTGGACGTGTGGCTGTCGCCGCAGACGATGGTCTGGCCGGGCTGGGTGTAGCCCTGCTCCGGGCCGATGACGTGGACGATGCCCTGGCCGCGGGAGTCAATGTCGTAGAGCTTGACGCCGAACTCCCTGCAGTTCTTGCGCAGTGCCTCGACCTGGGCGCGCGCCACCTCGTCCTTGATGACCTGCATGCGCGTGTGGTCAGTGGGGATATTGTGGTCCACGGTCGAGATAGTCAGGTCGGGGCGGCGCACCCCGCGGCCTGCCAGGCGCAGACCGTCAAACGCCTGCGGCGACGTCACCTCGTGCACGAGGTGCAGGTCTATGTACAGCACCGCGGGCTCGCCTTCCGGCTCTGCCACGATGTGTGCGTCCCAGATCTTTTCGAAGAGGGTCTTGGGCAACCTACGGTCTCCTGGCTGCTCGCATCGGTCGTGAACCTCGGCCACAGCAACGCTCGTTTTCTCGAGCAGCGTCCGATTATGTCATTCTGAGCCGCCGCAGGCGGCGAAGAATCTGGTTCTAACGGCGACGCGTCGTACCGAGAGCTAGATTCTTCGCTCCGTGCTTCGCACGTCGCTCAGAATGACAATGGCCGGCGTCGCCTGGTCTACCGGGCCGTCTTAGCCGGCTTGTCCTCTGCCCTTATCGTCCGGGCGCGGTTGATGGCGTTGACGTAGGCCTTCGCCGCAGCGACGACGATGTCGGTGTCCGAGCCGCGGCCCGAATACGTGCTGCCGTTGTGCTGGACGCGAATGGTCACCGCGCCCTGAGCGTCTATGCCCTCAGTAACGGCGTTCACGCTGAACTCGGTGAGTTTCACCGGGAAGTCCACGACAGCGTCGATGGCCTTGCAGGTGGCGTCGACTGGGCCTGTGCCCACGGCGCGCACGGTCTTCGAGGAGCCGTCTGGGCACCCCAGGCTGACTATCGCCTCTGGCCTCAGCCCGGTCCCGCAGATCACCCGCAGGTCGTCCAGCCGGTAGCCCTTGGCGGCCTCCTCGAGGCGCAGCTGCTCGGACAGCAGCGCGACCAGGTCTGCGTCGGTCACCTC
>CAYWBD010000191.1:0-4649 GCA_964456315.1 uncultured Thermoflexus sp. | reverse complement strand
CGGGAATGCAAATGACATGAACACCGTACCCGCCGGTGACCGGTCGGTGACCTTTGCGTGCACGCTGACGGCGCCCCGGCGGGACGACACGCGCACCACCTCGCCGTCGGCCACGCCCAGGCGCTCCGCGTCGTGCGGGCTGATCTCCAGCCACTCGTGCGGCACAAGCAGGTCGAACCCCGCGGCGCGCCCCGTCTGCGTGCCGGTGTGGTACGTCGAGCGCCGTCGCCCCGTGGTCAGCACCAGCGGGTACTCGGGGTCAGGCTCCTCCTGCGGCGGGATGTGGTCCACCGGCGCGAAAAAGCCGCGCAAATGCGAGTCCATCTCGTCCTTGTGCAGGTACACCGTGCCCGGGTGGTCCTCCGTCGGGCACGGCCACTGCAGCCCGCCCTCGCGGTCCAGCCGGGCATGCGTCAGCCCGCCGTAGATCGGCGACAGGCGGCGCAGCTCGTCGAACACTGCCGCGGGCGTCTCCAGCGGCTGCGGCCTGCCCATACGCGCGAAAAGTCGCAGCAGTATGTCAACGTCCTGCTTCGCCTCGCCGGGCGGGCGCACCGCAGGGCGCACGCGCTGCACGCGCCGCTCCGAGTTGACAAACGTGCCGTCTGACTCTGCGAAGCTGGCCGCGGGCAGCACGACGTCTGCCAGCTGCGCCGTCTCGGTCAAGAAGATGTCCTGGACGACCAGGAAGTCGAGCGCCTCAAGCGCGTGCTGGGCGTGGTTGGCGTTGGGGTCCGAGACCACGGTGTTCTCGCCCATGACGTAGGCGGCCTTGATGCGGCCGCGCAGCATCTGGTCCATGGCCGTGATCTTCGTGATGCCGCGCCGGGCGGGCAGCTTGGCGCCCCACGCCGACTCGAACTTCTCACGCACGCCGGGCCGCTCCAGCTTCTGGTAGCCGGGCAGGTCAGTCGGGATGCAGCCGGCGTCGCCCGCGCCCTGGACGTTGTTCTGGCCGCGCAGCGGGTTCACGCCGGCGTTGGGGCGGCCGAAGTTGCCGCACAGCATGGCCAGGTTGGCGATGGACTGCACGTTATGCGTCCCGCAGGAGTGCTCCGTGATGCCGACTGTGTAGCAGATGGCGGCCTTGCCGCGGGCGGCCGCATACTCGCGCGCCGTGGCGACGATGTCGTCGACCGGGACGCCGCAGATGCCAGCCGCGTACTCGGGCGTGTAACGCTCGACGTGCTGCGCGAGCTCGGCGAAGCCTTCCGTCCGGCCGGCGACGTAGTCGGCGTCGGTCAGGCCTTCCTTGATGATCACGTGGGCCATCGCGTTGTAGAGCTCAATGTCCGTGCCGACCTTGATCTGCAGGTGCCGCTTCGCCCAGCGGGTGAGCTCGATCTTGCGCGGGTCCACGACCACCAGCGTGGCGCCGTTGCGGACCGCCCGTTTCATGCGCAGGGCGATGACAGGGTGGGTCTCAGTGGTGTTCGACCCGGTGACCAGGATGAACTGCGAGCCCGTCAACTCCTCGATGGAGTTGGTCATCGCACCCCTGCCCACCATGACCGCCAGACCGGCGACCGTGGGGGCGTGTCAAGTCCGGGAGCAGTTGTCTATGTTGTTGGTGCCCAGGGCGACCCGAGCGAACTTCTGCATGAGGTAGTTCGCCTCGGTGACGACGCGGGCCGACGCCCAGCAGACGATGGCGTCGGCGCCGTGCTTGGCGGCGATGTCCTTGAAGCGCCCAGCGACCAGCCCAAGCGCCTCGTCCCAGGTGGCGCGTTCTAGCGCGCCGTTGCGCCTGATCAGCGGGTGCCTGAGCCGGTCTTCGCTGCGTACAAACTCCCACGAGGCGAACTGGCCCTTGACGCACAGCGAGCCGCGGCTGGGGGCGGTGAAGTCTGGCTCGACGCCGGCGACCTTGCCGTTGTGGGAGAGCAGGTTAATTCCGCAGCCGACGCCGCAGTAGGGGCAGATTGTCTTGGTGCGGGTGAGCCCGGTCGCCGGACGGGCGTAGGCGTTCGCTGGGGGTTCCCCCTCACCCAGACCCTCTCCCGCCGGGAGAGGGGTCAAGCGCACCGGTAGCGGGGTTATTGACTCGGGAGGCGTCAGCGCCCGGACGCTGTTCAGCGTCTTCCTATCGGTGAGCGCGCCTGTCGGACAGGTATTGATGCACTGCCCGCAGAAAGTGCACGGGCTTTCCAGGAGCAGGTTGTTGAACTTCGAGAAGATCCTGCTCTGCTGGCCCCGGCCGTCGACGGTGATGGCCGCGGCCTGCTCCCACTCGTTGCAGATGTTCGTGCAGCGGTAGCAGGCGATGCAGTAGTCGTAGTCACGCTGGATGAACGGGTTGGGGTCAACAGCCTTCTCGCGCCGTGGCAGGGGCTTGAAGCGGTCCGGCCGTGCGCCGTACTCCTCGCAGGCGGCGTGGAACTCGCACCGGGCGAGGTAGTTGCAGCGGGGGCAGCCGGCAGGGGAAGCGGTCTCGGAGAGGAGGAGCTCCAGCAGCGTCCGGCGGTACTCTTTGACCTCCTCGGTGTGCGTGGCGACCTTCATGCCGTCGGACGCCAGCCATGTGCAGGCGGCGACGGTCTGCTTGCGGCTCCCCGCCGGGCCTGGGAGTTCAATCTCCACCAGGCACGCCCGGCAGGTGCCCTTGGGGCCGACGCGCTCGTCGTAGCACAGGGTCGGCACCTTGAAGCCTGCCGACCGCACGGCGTCGAGCACGCGGCCGCCGTCCGCGCAGCCTGTGGCGACGCCGTTCACGACGACGTCCAGCTTGCGCATGGTCGGTGTTATTTCAGTCAGGACAGCCACGCCTGTTGACCATTCCTTCTCGTAGCCGGACGTGCCCAATTATGTACCAGTCGCCGGGGCTGCTCAATGTAAGAAGGACATATCGAGTCCGGAGACTACGGCCCAGCGATGGACGGATGCTGCTCAATAATGCAGCAGCTTGAACGCGGCCTTGTACGCCAGCGCCTGGTTTCGCTTCTTGCGCGACCGTGCGTAGGACTCCCACCGCGTGGCGAACTGCTCGAACTCGGGCCTGCCGGTCATCTGGCCCAGCACTCTCAGTTGGACAATGTGCAGGCGGTGATAGAACGGGCTGGCGAGCATCTTCATCCGCCCCGGGCGCGAGAGGTCATACAACGACCAGGACCCGGTGTCGTAGCGGGCGAGGTTGGCGAGGAGCGTCTGCACGCACCTGTCCCATATTGCCGGCGTCGCAGGGACGCCGGTAGCCAGCTCATAGTCGCGCACGCCCCACAGCGCCCACATGAAGCCGTTGAGGATGTGCGTGGGCGGCGTGACCATGTATTCCTCGACCCACGTGGCGCCGTCGGGACCTACCCGCAGCACGCCGCCTTCGCTCACCGGCAGGCTGAGCGACTTGAACGCGGCCCGGGCAGCGTCCAGATACTGGGCGTCACCCGTCTCAGCGTGGGCGCGCACGAGCAACGACACGCCCTGCCCCTGCGCCAGACCGGAATACCAGGGCGCTCGCAGTGGCTGGACGTACTCCCAGTCGAACTTGTGGTGCCAGACCGGGACGCCGTGCGCGTTCGGCTCCAGGTTGTCCGCCAGCCAGCGCGCCTGTGTCAGGAAGGCGTCACGGTCGGGCGGGTCGCCGGCTGACTTGTAGCGGTTGTAGCGGGCGAGGCCGTACTGGGCGACGGCGATCGGGTTGTATTGCTGCCCCAGTGCGCCGCGGTAGTCGAGGAGCGGGACGCCGGCTTTGTCGAACGGCCCGACGTAGCCAGCTTTGCCGGCAAACGTCATGTAGTACGGGCCCAGACGGTCGTACGTCGCAGCCGGGTTTTGCTCAGGGCGCTCGTGCCAGAAAGTCAGCTGGCTGGGGCGACGGAGCAGGTAGGCGCTGGCGACCCGCCGGTAGTAGGAGAGCGCCGGCATGGGGTCGGCCCGCTCA
Source organism: uncultured Thermoflexus sp. (assembly GCA_964456315.1). GTDB lineage: Bacteria > Chloroflexota > Dehalococcoidia > Lucifugimonadales > Lucifugimonadaceae > SHXW01. The sequence goes on along the minus strand of CAYWBD010000191.1, from coordinate 772 downwards.
GGACGACGCCGTCGGCGGCGCGGTCGGTTCGGTCAGCGCGGCGTCGAGGTCGACCGCCACCGGGGCGCGGGTGCGCAGCGATTCCTCAATGCACAGCGTCGCCAGAGTACTAAGCAGGAGGTCCCGGACGGGCACAGCCTGCGGCTTTCCAGTTGCCGCCGCGTCCACAAACGCCCTGAACGCGGCCCGGTGCCCCTTGTCCTGCCTGCCTGCCGTGACTTTGCGGCTGGTCCCGCGATACAGCTCGACACGGCGGAAGTCGTCTATCACGGCGCTACTGCCTGCGCCCAGGACCTCGACTCGCTCTTTGGGCATCGCATCTGCGCCCAGGGCAGAGTAGACGATGCTGCCCACGGACCCGTCGGCGAACTCGAGCGTGACGGAAACGTTGTCATCCGGCAGCACCGACTTGCCGTCCGGTGGCAGGCGGCTCGCGAAGACCCTGACCGGCGGCGCGCCAGCCAGGCAGTGCAGGAGGTCGACGAAGTGGCACACCTCGCCGAGTATCCGCCCGCCGCCTTCGATAGGGTCGTGGACCCAGCGGTTGGCCGGGATGGCTCCGGCGTTGACCCGGCAGAGCATGTTCAGGGGCGTGCTTCGGCCGCGGAAGTGCGCCAGCACTGCGATGGTGGCCGGCGCGAACCGCCGGTTGAAGCCGACCGCCAGGCCGGCCTGGGAGGCCTCCACAGCAGCGGCGACCGCCCGCAGGGACGGCAGGTCCAGCGCCAGCGGCTTTTCGGCATGCACGGACTTGCCGGCGCGCAGCGCGGCG
>CAYWBD010000190.1:0-1896 GCA_964456315.1 uncultured Thermoflexus sp. | reverse complement strand
CGATCTCGCCCACCTTCGCCATCAGTTCGGCGACGTCGGTCAGGTCAGCGGAGCCCCCGTAGATGAGGTCATCACCACGTCGTTCGGCTGTCAGGCGAGCCCACTCTGCGCTTTCGACAGGCTCCGGCGCTGGCGGAAACGCGAATGCGGACAGGTCAGCGGTGCTCAGCGCCTCCAGCTGCCCGGCGAGGAACGGCGGCACGTACTTTTTCATGTCGACCGTTACGGGCAACAGCACGACATAGGTCGCCGCGGCCTTTGAACTACCGGCCGAGTCCGTGAAGTAGATGAGAGCGTGGCCACGGGGCTGACCGGGGCTCCCAAGTTCGAACGTCAATGCCATATTCGCCTCGTAAAGTGCAACAAGTCCCAGCCGAATTATGTCAGGCGCCGCGTGCCGAACGCCGGTCGGGGGCCCCAGGCAGCATCGGCTCTGCGGCCTCCCTGGCAACGAGGGCACCGTGGCGGCCTCTATATCCTAGGGCCAGGTGGCACGTCATCGTGTGATGATCACAGCGTGCGTGGAGACGGAACACATTATCTACAGAACACTAATCAAGCCACTGCTCTTCGCACTTCCGCCCGAGCGCGCCTCCAAGGCGGGCGAGATGGCTTTCCGTGTCCCGGCGGTCTGGGCGATGCGAAGGCAGGCCAATGGCCTCGAGGACCGCCGCCTTGGGACCACGGTGGCGGGCATCGTCCTGCCCGGGCCGGTCGGCGCGGCGGCTGGTATTGATAAGGACTGCAAGTTCCTCGGCGCGCTACTCGACATTGGGTTCGGGTTCGCGACTGGCGGCACTGTCACCCTCGCGGCGCGGCCTGGCAACGCAAAGCCGAGGTTGCTGCGAGTGCCTGCGCGGCGGGCTCTGATCAACGCTCTGGGGTTCCCAGGACATGGCCTGGAGTCCGCGGAGGCGCGGATGACGCGCTTCTCGGACGACAGGCAACGACTGTTCGCAAGCGTGGCCGGGACGATCGAGGAAGAGGTGCTCGAGTGCCACAGCAGGCTCCAGCCGCACGTCGCCGCTGTCGAGGTGAACATTTCTAGCCCCAACACTGCTGGCCTGCGGGCGTTCCATGAACCGGCGCGCCTGCGAGGTCTGATTGAGGCGATCAGGGCCCAGAAAGACCGGCCAGTCCTCATCAAGCTGCCGCCGTGGGCCCAAGAGGCCGCCGCGAGGCGGATGGCGCTGTTGCTGGCTGAGACCGCGATCGTTACCGGGGCCGACGGCCTGGTGATCGCAAACAGCCACCCCGTCGAAGATAGCCGCCTGGCGGTCGGGCGTGGCGGACTGAGCGGGGCGCCTCTGTTCGATCACACGGTCCGCATGGTCGCTGAAACACGCGCTGCCCTGCCAGGCGTGGCCATCGTTGGCTGCGGTGGGGTGTCGTCGGCGCGCGATGTCTGGGCGCTCATCCGGGCCGGTGCAAACGCGGTGCAGCTCTATACGGCGCTGGTCTACGAGGGGCCCGGCCTCCCGGCGCGCATTAACAGCGACCTGGCGGCGATGATGGAGCGGACGGGCGTCAAGTCTGTCGCCGAGATTGCCGGCAGGCCGCTGGAGTAGCGCCACCTTGGGCGAGCGGCCAGGCCGGCGCTAGAAGCCGTTCCCGCAGAGGCGCTTCGCTGCGGCGCGGAGCATCGCCGTCCCTTGGTCTGAGAGGCGGGCGGTGACCAGCGCGGCGTCCGCTTCAGAGAGAAGTCGTGCGAGCGTGTCCTGGGAAAACCCGCGGCTGCCGCACCCTTCCAGGAGCGCGGCGACGGTCTTGATGGCCGCAGGGTCGATGACGCGTTGCACATAGAGGTCGCCCAGTTTGCGCCGCGTTGACGGGTCTGAATGCGCCAGGGCGTGCACGACCGGGAGGTTCTTCTTTTTAGCGATGATCCTGCCCTGG
>CAYWBD010000189.1:0-2199 GCA_964456315.1 uncultured Thermoflexus sp. | reverse complement strand
GTCCGGTGCTCCGGGAGGGAGTTAACAAGTCGATGAACTTGAAACGCTTCTGATTCTGCGGCTTGCGGTTTCGCCTGACCGGTGGTTGGCGAACCATGGCCACTTGGTAATGGGTTTCTGGATCATTGATCTTGAGCATAGTTGTAGGGACTATAGCCTTTGCCCGTCCGGATCGCCAAAGTTCATGTCAGCCCGCTACCTCTTCGCCAGGTAGTCCTTGATGCGGCGCATGGCCTCTTCCAGGTTGGGGATGGAGTTGGCGAAGGAGATGCGGATGTAGCCGTCGCCGTACTCGCCGAAGGCGGTCCCAGACAGCAGCGCCACGCCGGCCTTCTCCAGGACCTCGTTGGCGAAGTCCCGGCTGCTCATCCCTGTGCCGCGGATGTTCGGGAAGGCGTAGAACGCGCCCTTCGGCACCGGGCAGCGTATCCCCGGTATGGCGTTCAGGCCCTGCACGACCACCTCACGACGTTTCCTGAACTCGTCCATCATCTTGTGCACGGACTCCTGCGACGACTCCAGCGCCGTGATGGCGGCGATCTGGGAGAACGACGCCGTGCACGACACGCTGTTCGTCATCAGGCGCGCCACCGGCTCCACAAGCTGCTCAGGCAGCACGCCGTAGCCCAGGCGCCAGCCGGTCATGGCGTACGACTTCGAGAACCCGTCCAGGATGATGGTGCGGTCCTTCATGCCGGGGAAGCGGCTGATCGAGGTGTGCTGGCCCTCGTAGTAGAAGTCCTTGTAGATTTCGTCCGACAGCACATAGCAGTCGTTCTCGACCGCGATCTCGGCGATTTTCTTCAGGTCTGCGTCCGGCACCACGCTGCCGCAGGGGTTGTTGGGCGAGTTCACGATGATGAGCTTGGTCCGCTTTGTGACCTTCCGGCGCAGCTCCTCGATGTCGGCGTTGAACCCGGTCTCCTCGTTGAGCTGCAGCGGCACGGCCTTGCCGCCCACGAAGTTGATCATGGACTCGTAGATAGGGAAGCCGGGGTTGGGGTAGACGACCTCGTCGCCCTCATCCACGAGCGCCATGATGGCGAAGAACATGATCGGCTTGCCGCCCGGCGTGATGACGACGCGGCCCGCCTCAACCGGGTAGCCCTGCCGCTTCGTCTGGTGGCGTGCAACCGACTCGCGCGCCTCCATGAGCCCCGGCGACGGCCCGTAGTGGGTGAAGCCCTTGTCGAGCGCGTCCTTCGCTGCCTGGCGGATGTGCTCGGGCGTGTCGAAGTCCGGCTCGCCAATTTCCAGGTGGACGATGTTGCGGCCTTGCCGCTCAAGCGCACGCGCCTTGGCGAGCGTCTCGAATGCCGTTTCAGTCCCAAGACGGCCCATGCGGGCGGCCAGCTTCTTCAATTGCATCACCTCTGAGGGGTGTCAACACGACCGGTGAGTGGCGGGCGAGTGAGTCTGGCAAGTCTCGCCTCCGCTCGCCGTACTGTCAACGATTACGACCGCCGCCGGTGCGATAATCCTGCCGACTCAGAGTCGGCAGGAGCCACGGCATGCCAGTGCAGGAGTGCCAGGTCGAATGAAACCCAACCGCATGAAGGCCCTGATCAAGTCGGGCAAGCCGGCCTACGGGGTGTCGGTCATGTTCCCGGCGCCGGAGCTCGTCGAGATGATCGGCGAGCTGGGCTTCGACTGGGTGATGCTGGACGCCGAACACGGCTCCATCACCCCGGACAACATCGTGCCAATGGTGCTGGCCTGCGAGGTCCGGGGCATCACCCCCATCGTGCGCCCCGAGCGCAACGACCCTGCGCTCATCAACCGCTACCTGGACCGCGGCGCGATGGGCGTGCAGGTGCCGCATATGAATACGAGGGCGGAGGCGGAGGCCGCGGTGCGCGCCTGCCGGTACTGGCCGGAGGGTGAGCGCGGCCTGGCAGGCGGGCGCATGGCGGACTTCGGCTACGGCGCGACGACCGCGGAGTATGTGAAGCGGTCGAACGAGGAGGTCCTCGTTTGCGTCCAGATCGAAGACAAGGCTGCGGTGGCGAACTTGGATTCGATGCTGACGGTGCCGGGCGTCGATGTGTTTTTCGTTGGGCCGACGGACTTGGCGCAGTCGATGGGGCATCCCGGTGGCAACACACACCCGGACGTGCAGAAAGTGGTGCAGGAGACTTTCAGGCGGATCCACGCGGCGGGCAAGGCGTCAGGAACTCCGGGCAACGCGGAGGCGTGCGC
>CAYWBD010000188.1:0-2359 GCA_964456315.1 uncultured Thermoflexus sp. | reverse complement strand
CGAGAACCCCGAGTACGGCGGCCAGTCCAATGAGCGTCTCGAGTTCCTCGGGGACGGTGTGATCAACCTGGTCGCCGGTCTCCGCCTTTACGAGCTGATCGCAGAGGCGGCGGAGGGTGAGCTGACCGCCCGCCGAGCTGGTGTAGTCAACCGGGAGGCACTGGGGGAAGCCGCCAGGCGCCTGGGACTGGGCAAGTTCTTGGTGATGGGGAAGGGCGAAGCGGCCAGCGGCGGGGCCGAACGGACGTCCAACCTCGCCAACGCGCTGGAGGCCGCCGCCGGCGCAATCTTGCTGGACCGCGGCTTCGACAGCGCCCGTGCGTTCATCCTGCGCGCGCTCGAATCCGAACTTGCCGCCAGCGCGACGTCAAGTCCCCCGAAAGACCCGAAGTCCGTCCTTCAAGAGCGCCTGCAAGCGCGGGGAGTGAGGTCGCCGGAATACACGGTTGCCTCCGTCGCCGGTGCTGACCATGAGCGTCGCTACGTGATCGAAGTCATCGTGGGAGGACGCGCTGTGGGGCGCGGCGAAGGCAGGCGCAAGGTGGACGCAGAGCGTGCTGCCGCGGCAGACGCTGTCGCGCAACTGGACAGCATCGCCGGTGGCCAGTAATCAGCAGCCCGGCGGCTTACGCTGGCCCGGTCACGGCTGTACTGACTTGCGCGCCCGTGGGCCGCATCTCGTTGCATCCCGGCCCGGTGATCTACTACTGCCACGCAAGGGAGTAGCTTAGGTTGGGTAGCGCGCCTATTAACGGAGCGCCCGTCAGACTCAGGAGCCCAGACGCTGTTCGGCCTCTTCCGCAAGAAAGAAAAGACCGCTGAGACGGCCTCGAAGACGGGGGCCGCCTGGTCGCGCGTCCTCGCCAGCGTGTTCGGACGGCGCGCGCTCGACCAGTCGTTCTGGGATGAACTCGAAGAAGCACTGATCGTGTCCGACGTCGGTGCGACGACTGCCGCCCGTCTCGTGCAGGTGGTCCGCGAGAAATCAGAAGCAGAAGGGCTCAAGGAGCCAGAGCAGGTCCGCGCTCGGCTGCGCGATGAAATCGCCCGCCTGCTTGCATCCCCTGCCTCCGTGGACTTGCTCCCGGCAGGCCAGCCGGCGGTAATACTTGTCACCGGAGTTAACGGAGCGGGCAAGACCACGTCGATAGCCAAGCTGGCCAGGGCGGCGCAGAAGGACGGGCGCACCGTGGTCCTCGCGGCGGCGGACACATTCCGGGCGGGCGCGGTCGAGCAGATCCAGCTCTGGGGCGAGAGGCTGAACGTCCCGGTTATCGCCCACCGGCCTGGGGGTGACCCCGGCGCCGTCGCATTCGATGCCATCTCCGCCGCCCGGGCGCGCCGGGCGGACCTCGTAATCGTCGACACCGCAGGCAGGTTGCACACCAAACACAACCTCATGGAAGAACTCAGGAAGGTCCGGGCCATCGTTGACAGGCAGTCCGAGGGGTTCCTCGTGCGGGCGCTCCTGGTGATCGACGGCACCACCGGGCAGAACGGCCTCGCCCAGGCGAAGGCGTTCCTCGAGGCGGTCCGCTGCGACGGTGTCGTGCTGACCAAGCTGGACGGTACGGCGCGGGGCGGCATCGCACTGGCAATCGCTGGAGAGCTTTCCCTGCCTGTGCTGTTCATCGGGACCGGCGAGGACGTGGATGCCCTATCTGAGTTCGACCCGGCGGCGTTTGCCGCCGCGCTGGTCCCAGAGCCGGCAACGGCATGACCCGAGAGGTCGGGCGCCGATACGCGGCCGAATCTTGCGAGGCCGGCCTGTCCAGGCTCCCTGAGACCGAGGCATGACCGACGCCCTCCTGTGGCTGCTGGTGGCGGAGATCATCGGCCTTGCTGCCTTGCCGTTCGCGTTCGCCGCGTTCCCCGCCCTGTCTGACCGCGGTTGGGGAGTGGCGAAGCCGATAGGGCTGCTGATCGTCGGCTGGGCCGTGTGGCTGGTGAGCCAGACCGGCGCAGTCCCCAACGCAGCATGGGCCTGGTGGGGGGCAGCCGGGCTGCTCGGCGCGGCTGGCTGGGCGCTGGCCTGGCGACGCAAGCTGGGCACAGTCCGGTTCTACCGCGCCAACTGGAGGACGGCTCTGGCCGGGGAGGCGCTATTTCTCTTCTTCTTTGCGGCGTGGGCTCTGTACCGCTCGTACGACCCCGCGATCGCCGGCACCGAAAAGCCCATGGACTTCATGTTCCTAAACTCGTCCTTCCGGGCCGAGCACGCGCCGCCCGAAGACGCCTGGCTGTCGGGCCACCCGGTCGCCTATTACTACTTCGGCTACTGGCTGTTTGCCGGGATGGCCAAGCTGAGCGGCGTCCCGGTCTACGTAGCGTTCAACCTGGCCCTCGCCCTCGTCGCCGC
>CAYWBD010000187.1:0-12595 GCA_964456315.1 uncultured Thermoflexus sp. | reverse complement strand
CAGCACGAGCTCGCCCGCCAGTTCGGAGTCTCCCTGACAACCATGCGCACCGCCATCGGCATCCTTGACCAGGAGGGGCTCCTCCGGACCGAGCACGGCCTGGGCACGTTCGTAAGTAAAGCTGCCCAAAAGCGGCTGGCGGCGCTCGTGGTAGACGACGACCCGGAAGCCGTACAACTACTGCAAGAGGTCCTGGAAGGCCAGGGCGCCACAGTGCACACGGCCGGGTCCAGGGCCGCGGCGCTGGACGCCGTCGCGAAGACCGGGTTCGACATCATTTTCCTGGACGTCGTGATGCCTGGCGGGAGCGGCGTAGACACGTTCGCCGACCTGCGCCGCCAACAGTTGCAGACCCCGGTCGTATTTGTCACCGGCGTGGCAGACGCCGAGATGATCGCACGTGCGGCCGAACATGGGCCGCTGACGTTGATACGCAAGCCCGTCGAGATTGGCCAGGTACGTGAGGTGTTGAGCGCGACGTCGCTCGCCCGCGCTGGCCGCGGTTGGGGAGGGGCCTAGTTGGCGATACGTAAAGTCACCAGCCCGCCTGGTGGCCTGGACCGGGAGCGGTACGAGCTAATCGGCCGCATCTCCTCAGGCCTGGCGCACGAGCTTAACGGCCCGATCGGCATCGCCATCGGCTTCACGGAACTCTCAAAAGAGCTGATCGCGGCCTCCGGTGACGGCCCTGTGCCGCCCTCCGCCGTAACCAAGCTCCGGGAGTACCTGGGCCTAACGGAAAGCGCCACGCTCCGGGCCCGCACGCTCGCCAAGAGGATCTCGGCATTCGCCAAGCTCAAGCCCGGCGAGGTCTCGGACTTTGACCTAACCGAGGCGCTGGAAGAGGCGGCCGCGCTCGCTGCGCCGGCGGTGAAGATCGCGCAGATAGAGATCGGCCCTCGGACCAGCGGCCAGTCAGCCGTCACCGTGCACGCCGACCGCGCGCTGTGTGTCTACTCGTTCGTCCGCCTGTTCATGGTGTCTCCGGAAGCGCTCGCGGGCGGTGGCTCGGTGGCCTGGGAGGCCAGTCCCGGCACACCGGCCAGTGGCGGGCACGCAAGGTTCGTGCTGGTGGCCGACCCGTGGGGCGAAGCGCCCTCAGCGGCCTGGCCTATCAGCGACGACATCCGGGCTGCGTTCCAGCTCCAGGGCGGCGCCATTGGCCCGTCGTCCAGCCGGAAGCCCACTGTGGGCGGAAGTGGCGGTCATGCGACGTCTCCGTCGTGGGAGCTCCCGGGCTGGCTGCCGGCAATAGCTGGAGCTGTTTCCAGCGCGCCGGTGTCCGGGAACGTCGTCGCGTTCAGTCCAGTTGGTGAAGCAGTTGGCGCTCCTGCGTCCCGGCAACAAGGCCGGCGCGGGTATGCGGCGAAGTAAGGGGAGGCTCAGTTGACTACACAGACTGCAACGAAGTCCATCCGCGTGCTCATGGTCGACGACCACGAGCTGATGCGCCAGGCCTACGGCACCCTGCTGAACCTGGAGCCCGAGATCGATATCATCGGTTTCGCAGGGGACGGCCAGGAAGCCTTGACGATGGTCGACCGGTTGAAGCCCGGCGTCGTCATCATGGACGGGCGCATGCCGCGGCTCAACGGCGTCGACGCCGCCCGCATCATCCGCGAAAAATACCCCGAAATGGCCATCGTCCTCCTCTCTGCGTTCGACGACGATGAGTTCGTCAGGGAGTTCTTGAAAGGCGATGTCAGGGGCAAGGCCTACTTGCTCAAACAGTCGCTGACGCACCTCACGGACCTCGTCCAGGCAATCAAGGACGTCGCCGAGGGCAAGACCTACCTGGCGAGCGAGATCGTGTCCAAGCTCGCCGGGACACAGAACAAGCGGGAGAGCGCGTTCCTGTCTGAGCTAACGGACCGGGAGCGTGAGGTGCTCGACTGCATGGCCCACGGCGTGAGCAACTCAGCGATAGCCGAGGAGTTGTTCATCCAGCCCCGTACGGTAGAGCGGCACATCGGCTCGATCTTCAGCAAGATGCGCCTGCAGCCCCAGCCCAAGGCTCACGCCCGCGTCCAGGCTGTGCTGGCTTACCTCCACGATAGCGGGCGCCTGAAAGAGGGCTCACCGTTCAAGCCAGCCACCAACGGCGCGCCGGCGGGTGCGCCGCAGCCGGGCACAATCCCGTCCCAGGCCCCTGCGGGCATGCCGGTCAGGCAGCCCCTGTCGGCGACAATGCCGCAGAAACCTTCACTGCGGCCCATGATGGGCCGGAACTAGGCCAACGGCCCCGTCTGGGGTCACAGACCGCCTCCTGCCTATCCGACGGGCCAGGCATCAGCAGACCGCCTCAACCACCGTTCGTCCTCAGCACCTCAGAGGGCGAACGGTGGTTCGCGAATGGCAGCCTGCATAGACCGGGCCTGCTCCAGTGGGCCAGGGCCGTCGGCCCCGCGCCCCGCAGACGCTACCGGGCTGTCATGCCGCCATCGATGACAAACTCGGCCCCGGTCACAAACGAAGACTCGTCCGACGCCAGGTACACAATCCCCCAGGCGATGTCCTCGGGCGTGCCGATGCGGCCGAGTGGCGTCAGCGACTCGCGCTCTTCCCGGACAGCGGGCCGGCCGTGCAGCTCCGCGGTCATCGCGGTGTCTACGAACCCGGGGTGCACAGAGTTCACTCTGATCTTGTCGGACGCGTACTGCACCGCGCCAAGCTTGGACAGCGTCCTTACGGCGCCCTTCGATGCGTGGTACACAGCGCCGCCGCCCTTGCTGCCCACGATCCCGTAGATCGAGGACACGTTGATGATCGACCCGCCGCCGCCGCGCCGCATGTGCGGGATGGCGTGCTTCATGCCCAGCATGACCCCGGTGGCGTTGACCGCCATCACGGCGTCCCAGTTTTCTCGGTGGACGCCCTCGACCGGCTCCCGGCCCCTGGGCCCTGACATCCCGGCGTTGTTGACGAGGACGTCCAGCTTCCCAAACCGGCGGACGGTGTCAGCGATGACGTGCTCCCAGCCCTTCTCGTCAGACACATCAAGTCGCGAATACACAGCGTCGGCGCCGGTGCGCGAAATCTCCCCGGCGACCGCCCCGCCGCGCTCGTCCTGGATATCGGCAATCACCACTTTGGCGCCGTGCCGGGCGAACAGGCGCGCCGTCGCCTCCCCGATGCCGGAAGCACCTCCGGTGACGATCGCGACCTTCCCCGTCATCCGCTTCCGCTCTTTAGCCCCCGATGTCATTTCCTGGTCCCTCCTCGCAACCCGGCGGTGTGGCAGGCGTCGCCAGCCAACCGGGCGAATCTTACACGGCGGCCTCGCCAGGGACGCGGCCCGCACCGGAGCTACCATGTATGGTCGCCGCGTCCGAGGCCGGAGCGCCGGTGCACAGCCGTGACCCGGCGACTGCCGCACGGCCCGTTGTCCGGAGCCACAGGTACACATCATGGCCGACCCAGACATCTACAAGTTCGAGCTGCCGCCCGAAAAGCTGCGTTGGCGCTGTGACCCCGCCAGCCTCGGCTTCGCTTGCACGCACGAGATCACGCCCCCGAAAACGTTCATCGGCCAGGCCCGGGCCGTGTCTGCTCTGGAGTTTGGGCTGGACGTAGACAGGCCCGGCTACAACATCTTCGTCACCGGTCTGTCCGGGACCGGGAAGAGCACAGTCGTGCAGTCCCACATCAAGGACGCCATCCGAAGGAAGACGGCGCGTGACGGCGCGCCGGAACTGTTCGACTGGTGCTACGTCTACAACTTCGACCGTCCGGACTCCCCCGAGGCAGTGCGCCTCCCTCCGGGCGGCGGCGCCACGCTGGCGCGTGAACTGGAATCGCTGCTGGAAACGCTGCGACGTGAGGTCCCGGCCGCTTACAACGATGAAGCCTACAAGGCTGAAGTCCGCCAGCTCACTGAGGCCTCGGTGGCGAAACGCCGTGACCTCATGCTGGAGACCGAGCGCGAAGCCGAGCGCCGCGGGTTCGCGATCCAGGCCGGGCCGGCCGGCATCTCGGTAATCCCCGTCGTCGAAGGGAAGCCGCTCGACCAGGTGAGCTTCGCTGCAATGAGCGACCGTGAGCGGGCCGTGCTCGATGAGGCACGGCGCGACATTTCTCGCAAGGTCGAAGATGCCGTACGCCAGATCCAAAGCATGGAACAGGACCATGCGCAAGCGGTGTCTGACCTTGACCACAAAGTGGCCCGGCACCTGGTCGGCGCCCCGCTAGACAGGATGCGGGAGAAATACGCGTCCGCCGAGGACGTGGTCAGGTTCCTCGATGGCCTGAGGACCTACACCATCGAATCTCTCCGCGCCCTGCGTGGCGGCGATGAAGAGAGCGGGGCGCCCAGCAGCCCGTTGGCCGCCCTCGCCAAAGCCCCACAGGGTGCGGCGCGGCCGCCAGACCCGCTCCTGCCGTTCCAGGTCAACCTCTTCGTGGACAACTCCAAGACCGAGGGCCCGCCCATCATCGTGGAGGACAACCCCACGTACACACGCCTCTTTGGGCAGATCGGGCGTCGCGCCACCCTCGGGACTTATGTCACAGACCACACCATGCTCAAACCGGGCTCGCTGGTCCTGGCCAATGGCGGCTACCTGGTCATGGATGCCCGGGAAGTGCTCACCCACCCCTCGGTCTGGCCGGCCCTCAAGAGAGTGCTGCGGGGACGGGAGGTCCGCCCGGAAGACCCCGCGGACGCTGTCTACCCCGGGCTCTTCCCGCAGGGGCTCCGGCCTGAAGCTATCCCGATCAAAGTGAAAGTCGTGATCTCCTCCGAACCTGAGATCTACAACCTCATCGCCGGGCTGGACCCGGAGTTCTGGGAGATCTTCAAGGTCCACTCAGACCTCGACTACCAGATGCCCCTGGACCAGGCCCGCATCAGGGATTACGCCGCGTTCGTCTGCGGCACCGCGCACGCCCGGGATCTGCGCCACTTCTCCGACACCGGCGTTGCCGCGGTCGTTGAGCACGGGGTACGCCTTGTCGGCGACCAGCGGCGCCTGAGCACCCGCTTCGGTGTGCTCGTTGACCTGCTGGTCGAAGCCTCGTTCTGGGCTGAAAAGTCCGGCGCGCCCATGGTCGGGCGGGAGCACGTCGAACGCGCAATCGAACAGAAGGTCTACCGCTCGGCGCGCATCGCAGACGCCATCCAGGACATGATGCTCGAAGGCGCCCTCATGGTCGACCTGGATGGCGCCCGGGTCGGGCAAGTCAACGGCCTGGCGGTGTACAACACCGGCGACCTGACTTTCGGCAAGCCGAGCCGCATCACCGCCAGCTCTTCGATGGGCCGCGACGGCCTTACGAACATAGAGCGTGAAGCGGCGCTGTCCGGCCAGACCCACGACAAGGGCGTGCTGATCCTGGGGGGCTATCTGCGTTCGAAGTTCGCCCAGGACCAGCCGCTGTCGGTCAACATCTCCATCGCGTTCGAGCAGTCATACGGGCTGGTGGACGGTGACAGCGCATCGAGCACGGAGCTCTACGCCATCCTTTCCAGCCTGTCGGGCATCCCGCTCCGCCAGGAAATCGCCGTGACAGGCTCGGTGAACCAGAACGGCGAGGTCCAGCCGATTGGCGGCATCAACGAAAAGGTCGAGGGCTTCTACGACCTCTGCAAGGCGGCCGGCAAGCTCGGCAATGCAGGCGTGATGGTCCCGGCGCGGAACGTCTCGAACCTGATGCTGCGGCCCGATGTCGTCGAGGCCGCCCGCGCAGGCCGATTCCACATTTACGCCGTGAATACCGTGGAAGAGGGCATAGCTGTCCTCACGGGGCGGGTCGCTGGCGACCGCGGGCCGGACGGCAACTACCCGGCGCAGTCAATCTACGGGCTGGTCCAGCAGAGGCTGCGGCACTACGCCGAGGGCCTGCGGAAGTTCTCAGCGCCCGGCGGCAGGTAGCACCTCGCCGCGCAACGCGTCGGCGAGGTCTCGCGGCAGCTCCGATTCCACCGCGACCTCGCTCCCCGTGACCGGGTGCCGGAACTCCAGCCTGGCTGCGTGCAGGAACTGGCGTCCCAGCCCAGAGAGAGACGGCGCACGGCCGCCGTACACCCTGTCGCCCAGCACCGGGTGCCCTATTGCGGTCATGTGCACCCTGATCTGGTGCATCCGGCCCGTCTCCAGGGTTACTTCGAGCAACGACGCCGTGCCGCCGCCTGAGTTCGCGGGCAGTTCAATGAGCCTGATCACGCGGTAACGCGTCCGCGCCGGCTTCCCTGCTCCAACCACCGCCTGTCTGGTCCGCTGTGCCGGGTCGCGGCCAATAGGTGCGTCGATGATCCCTTCCGCCGGCTCGACGGCGCCGGCGACCAGGGCGGTGTAGGTACGACGGACCTCCCTGGCCTTGATCATCCGGACAAGCTCCAGATAAGCCGGCTGCGTCCTGGCGAATATCAGGAGGCCCGAAGTGCCGAGGTCGAGCCGGTGCACCACGCCCGGCCTATCCGGTTCGCCCACTCCCGCGATCTCAGGCCGGACCAGCAGCAGCGACTGGACAAGCGTGCCCTCGCGGTGGCCGGGGCCGGGGTGGACCGGGACGCCTGCCGGCTTATCGAGCACGATGATGTGCTCATCCTCGTACACGATTTGGACTGGGGCGCCGGCGGCGGCCGTTGGGGCGGCCGGCACCGAGGGGATGTCCACGCCGACCTCGTCGCCCTTGACGACACGCCACGATGGCTTCCGCACCACCGCTCCGTTCACGCGGACCGCACCCTCGCGGACCAGCCTCTGCGCGGCAGACCGGCTCAGACCCGGCAGGCGGGCCGAGAGCACAACGTCCAATCGCTCGCCGCGCCCCTTGGCGCCGGGAGCAGGAGCGTCCGGCAAAGTCACGAGGCAGGCGTCGCCGGGCCGCCGGACTGTGGCGGCGCGCCGGGCACAGGGGTCCCGAGCGCAGAGGCAGGCTGGGTTTTGGACGTGGCTGTCCAGAAGTGCCACGCCATCAGCGCGATGCCTATCACGATCGCCGAGTCCGCGAGGTTGAACACCGGCCAGGGACCCACGTCAATGAAGTCCGTCACATGGTCAATCCGCACACGGTCGAAGAGGTTGCCAAACGCCCCCCCAAGCTGCATCCCGAAAGCCAGGCGCAGGAGCAGCGGGCGACTGCTGGCGGACCTGTAAAACACGAAGAGCAGTACCACTGCTCCGAGGGACACGAACGTGAGCAGCCCGCCGTACTGCGGGAAAAGCCCGAACGCCGTCCCTGTGTTCCAAGTGTGAGTGAACCTGAAGAACCCTTCGTCCGGCCATGAGTCCCGGAACGGCAAGTACCCGATGACCAGGGCCTTGCTGACCTGGTCCAACCCGAACGCGACCGCCATGGCCGCCCACGGCAGGGGGTCGGTCAACAACGAGCGCCGTGTGCCCGGTGCGGGCGACATTATGCCCTCCGTGTCGGGCGTAATTGGCGCCGGCGACGCGACGTCCGGACTCGGCGACTGCGTTCCTGGCACGTTGGCGACGCTTGCTTCTCTATCCATACTCAACATCCACGCTCAATTCGCCGCAGGGAGCCGCACGGGTCAATCGCCAGCAATCACAAGCTCCTGCAGACATCCAAGTATACGTTTGAGACATAGCGGGGGCCTATTTTCGCAGGTGCTCTCCAAGAAACTGCGCGGCAGCCTCCGCCGTCTCAGCCTCTCGCCCCCGCAGCGTGTGGTCTGCGCCCCGGACGACCTCAATCGCACACGGGCGCGCCATCGCGGCGGCAACTTCCAGCAAGTCGGCCGGGGGCGCGATCTTGTCCGCGCCGCCTGCAATGATCAGCCGCGGCCTCTTGTCGGCACCCAGCTTCAGAGAACGGGCCGCCGAAAGGGGAGGGGAGATCAGTACCAACGCCTTTGCGCCTTTGAGTCCTTCGATGCCGCGCGCTATCGCCGCGGCGCCTGCTGAGAACCCGGCCACCCCGCAGCGCCCTGTCCGCGCCTCGGGCCACGACCTCAGCGTGCGCAACGCGGCCTCGATGTCCTCGCACGCCGTGCCGCCCGGCTCCGTCGCCCCCTCCCCGAACGGCCGGAAGTTGAACCGCAGAGACGCCACTCCCTGGGACGCGAGCGCCCTGCAAAGTGCATACGTTACGGCCGAGTCCATGTTCCCCCCGAAAAGCGGGTGAGCGTGGCAGACGACCGCGCCCGGGTAGGGCGGCCTTCCGTCAGCCGGCGTCGCAAACACGCCCTGCACTGCCTGGCCGTCCGACTCGAACTCAATCGCGGTCTGTCTGAGCCCTGGGGTCATCGCTGCTAGAATCGCACGGTTCTCGTCCGTCCGCTAAACCGGAGACGCACTGGTGTGGCCAGGCACCCGGTCAAGAGAGGAACTGCCGCAGTGGCAACAAAGATCAGAGTCGACATGAGGTCAGACACCGTCAGCCACCCGACGCCTGAGATGCGCAAAGCGATGTATCAGGCGGAGGTCGGTGACGACGTATACGGGGATGACCCTACGACCAACCGTCTCCAGGAGAAGGCTGCGGAGATGCTGGGCAAGGAAGCCGGGCTCTTTGTGAGCTCGGGCACGCAGAGCAACCTTGCCTCCATCCTCGCCCAGGCCACCCGCGGGGACGAGATCATCGTCGGCGATAAGTCCCACATCTTCAACAGCGAGGCGGGGGGCGCATCTGTGCTCGGCGGCGTCGCGATGTTCCCGATCAAGACCGCGCCTGACGGCACGTTCGACACCGAAGACATCATCGCCTCCGTCCGTCCAAGGGACTATCACCGGCCGCCCTCGGTCCTGCTGTGCCTCGAAAACACCCACAACATGACCGGCGGGCGCGCCATCACCCCCTCGGCGATCAAGCGCATGGCTGATGCCGGCCGCAAGAAGGGTCTCCGCGTGCACATGGACGGCGCCCGCATCTTCAACGCATCGGTGGCCCTGGAGTGCCCGGTAACCGAACTGACCAAGCCAGTCGACACGGTCGGGTTCTGCCTCTCGAAGAGCCTCTGCTGCCCGATCGGCAGCGTGCTGTGCGGCGACGCAGAGTTCATTGACCGGGCAAACCGCTGGCGAAAGATGCTAGGCGGCGGGATGCGCCAGGTTGGCGTCGTCGCCGCGGCCGGCATCGTGGCGCTGGACACCATGATCGACCGTCTCGCCGATGACCACGCCAACGCCCGCAAGCTGGCCTTCGGCCTGGCTGAGATGAAGGGCATCAAACTGGACCCGGAGAACGTGCAGACCAACATCGTCCGGTTCGGGGTGCCAAAAGGCACAGGCGACAAGGTCGCTGCCATGTTGAAAGAGGCCGGCGTCCACATCAACCCCGGCGACTCCGACCTGCGAATGGTCACGCACTACTGGGTCTCTGGCGCAGACATTGAGTTCACCCTCAAGGCCATGCGGAAGACCATGGCCGCGGTAACCAAATAGCCGCGGCAAACCCGGGACCGCTCGCTGACAGGGCGCGCGCCGCGGCACGCTGTGGGCGCCGCCGCCCATGTCCGCCGCTTGGGGTTGCGCTAACGTAGTCGCAGACTCGTCCTCGGACTGGACCGCGCGGTCTCTGTCCCTGCCGGCGTTCGCGCCAACGATGCCCGCCGCTTTTCAAGTCAGCGCCCTCACCAAGACGTACGCCGGCCGCAAGGTCGTCGATGACGTCACGTTCGACGTAGACCAGGGCGAGGTGTTCGGCTTCCTGGGCCCCAATGGCTCGGGCAAGACCACCACCGTCCGCATGGCCCTCGACATCGTCAGGCCGGACTCGGGGACCGTGCGCCTGCTTGGCAAGCCTCCACGAGAAGCGCTTCCCAGAGTCGGGTACCTGCCCGAGGAGCGGGGACTGCTCCGTAAAGAAAAGGTCCTCGACATACTGCGGTACCTTGGGAGGCTAAAAGGGCTCGCCAGCGCTGACGCCGAAGACCGCGCCAACGAAGTCCTGCACCGCGTCGGGCTGTTTGAGCACAGACACAAGAAAGTAGAGGCGCTGTCGCGCGGCATGACGCAACTCGTCCAGTTCGCCGGGGCGGTAATGCACGACCCGGAGCTGATCATCCTCGATGAGCCGTTCTCCGGACTCGACCCCCTGAACGTGCAGTTGATGAAAGGGCTGATACGCATACAGCACGCCCGGGGCGCGACAGTGATCTTTAGCACGCATATCATGTCCGACGTCGAAGAGCTGTGCCAGCGCGTCGCCCTCATCTCCGACGGCCACCTACTCCTCTACGGACGCCTCGATGAGATCAAGAAGGCCCGCGGGGTGAGCGGCGTGAGGGTACGCGCAGAGCGCCAGCCTGAACCGCCGCCGGGCGTCCACGCGTCCGCGGGAAACGGGGTCACCGAGTACCGCTTTTCAGACGGCGCCGGACCGGACGCCGTCCTGCGGGCGTACCTCGATGCAGGCATCGCGCTGGAGCGGTACGAGCTAATGGTCCCCACCCTGAATGAGATCTTCATCGAAGAAGTAAGCCGCGCCCGGGGCAGACCACCGGCTGGCAGCTCAGGCGCCAGCCTGGGCAAGTCCCGCTGAAAAGCAGTCCCCGCAACACTGACACCCGGCCCCTCCTCCTGGGAGGCCCCAGGCCCACACCGGCAGCCCCGTTTACCGAGACGAAGAATGCGCAGCCGTAAAGCAGAAATCCTGGTCATATTCTCGGAAGAGTTCAGGCGGCAGACGGCCCGCCTGGGGTACAGGGCGTTCACCCTGCTCGTTCCCGGGGTCCTGCTCGTCGCCCTGATAGTCGTCCCAGTTGTCCGCAACGCCACCGACTCTGGGGCTGCCCGGGAAGACAAGATCGGCTACTTCGACCCGGACGCCGTCCTACAAGACCTCGTCGGCTCTCCGACAGTCGTGCGCTTCCAGACACGTCAGGCGGGCCTTAGCGCACTGAACTCAGACCAGGTCAAAGCGCTGTTCGTGATGGACCCCTCGTACATGGAGACCGGGAGGGTTGAGTGGTACCGGCGTGGCGGGAGCCTGTTTGCGGGCGAGGAGCACGGCGAGCTATTCAAGCGCCGCATCGCCACCTCGCTGGTCTCGGGGAGGGTCGAGCCCGCGGTCCTGGTGCGTGTGAACGCGCCGGCCGAGTATGACCGGTACCGCGTCGATGACCACGGCATACCGCAGCCCGACACCAAGACCGGCGCCGAAGAGGCGGCGGAGTTCTTCGTGCCCTACATATTCGCCCTGTTGCTGATGGTCTCGATATTTACCGGCAGCGGCTACTTGCTCCAGAGCGTGTCCGAAGAAAAAGAAACCCGCATGATCGAGATGATGGTGACCTCGGTGTCACCGTTTTCCATCATGGCCGGCAAGGTGCTCGCATTAGGCGCAGCCGGCCTCGTCCAGGTCGCGGTTTGGTTTGCCTCTGCGATGCTCATCGGCCCGCGCATCATGAGCCAGATACCCGACGCCGGGGACCTGCCGTTGACAGCGTCGCTGCTGGTGCCCGTCCTGCTGTTCTTCGTGGCGGGCTACTTCCTCTTCGCCGTCGTCATGGCCGGGCTCGGCGCGGCGACCAGCTCGATGAGAGAGGCCACCCAGTACTCCACGATCATCACGCTCCCCAATGTCATCCCCGTCTGGGGCTCCGCTCTGATTATTGACAGCCCGAACGGCGGCTTCGCACGCGTTCTTTCGTTCGTCCCGTTCACTGCGCCGACGACTGTCATGCTCCGGCTGGGCGCTGGGGACGTGCCCGCGTGGGAGATCGCAGCAAGCCTGGCCGTGACCGTCCTCGCAGGTGCCGTACTGCTGTGGGCGTCAGCCAGGGTATTCCGGGCGGGCTTGCTGCTCTACGGACAGCGAATGTCGCCGCGGGCCATCTGGCGTGCGGTCCGTCAGGCAGGTTAGGGGAGCGCCAGGGCGCCCGGCGAAAGCCGTATCCGGCGCTGGGCTGGGCTGGCAGGTTTATCTCACCGGGTTGGACAGCAAATGGCGTCGGCCATGGTCATCTCACCGGGTTGGAGAGTAGCTGCACGCTCAGCCCAGATGCCACGCCGATCAGCCCGCCATTGGTTGTCATGGAAACGCCCCAGACCCGGCCGCCGGTCGCGTAGACCCAGCGATCGTCCCCCACTCTATCCACGTAGTACACGTTCCCGTCCAGCGACCCACCTGCCACGAACTGGCCGTCCGGCCGCACTGCGACCCCCCAGACCGCGTCACCCGTCAGGAGCTTCCACCGTTGACGGCCGGAACGCTCAAGCAAGTACAGCCCGTGGTCTGCCGACCCTGCGGCGATGGACATCCCGTCGGGCGTGATTGCCACGGCCTTCATTTCCCCTGCTCCGTGAATGCGCCAGGACCGGTCCCCAGACAGATTGAACAATGACACGCTGTCGACACCCGAAGCCGCGGCGATGGTCTGGCCGTTCGGGGTAATGGCGACATGGCTGGCCGGCCCATCGTTCTCCCAGTTCCAGACGCGGCGCTGCGCCTGCCACTGCAGGAGCATCACGGCGCCTCTGGTGGCGCCAACGGGGGACGTCACCGCGGCCACGTACTCCCCGTCCCCGCTGATCGCGACCCGGTTGATGATCGTCGACGTGCTGAACCGGAGCACCGCCGACCCAGCGCGGCTGATCTGATACACCGTCCCGTCCACGCCCCCCGCGGCGACCCACGCCCCGTCCTGGCTGATGGCGACGCTGCGGACGGCACCTTGCGCCTCGAG
>CAYWBD010000186.1:0-14891 GCA_964456315.1 uncultured Thermoflexus sp. | reverse complement strand
TTCATCACCGAGACCCCCGAGTTCAAGGCCTGCGCGGTGCGGGTGGAGGGGGTGGGGGCGGGGCAAGTCCCGGCTACGCTGGAGCAGCCTCTGGCGGCATCCTCGGCGTAGCGCCGGGCGTCAGGGCGCGCCACTTGGGCTGTCGGTCGCGGCGGCCCGGGAGACGCCTTCCGTACGTTATGTCGTGGCCGTCGCCGGCTCCTCGGACCCGGCGGCCAGGTCGGGCGCGCTGCCGTCGGGGCCTGGCACTTCGATTCGCCACGTCCGCCCGCCGTCTGACACCACCACTGCCATCACCCTACTCGAACTGGGAATCTTAGCCAGAGAGATGAGCAGTTTCCAAGTGGTGATGCTTCTGCTGTGAGGGGTGTCATTTGCCACTGGGCTCCAGAGTTATGACGACACTCCCCTTCTTGTGTCCTTGATCGACGTACCGGTGTGCCTCGACGATCTTTTCCAGCGGATAGCGTCGGTCGATGACCGGTCTGATCTTCCCCGCCTCCACGAGTTCTTTGAGGTAGACCAGATTCGCACTATCCGGAGAGGCTTGGCCACCCATCACGTTCTTGCCCGTCGTCATCGAGGCCCACCGCATCCGAACCGCGAGCGCCGGAGTGCCAACGACGTGAAGATAGATTCCTCCTCTCCTCAGCGATCTCAGGCAACCTGAGAACGGACTCTTTCCGACTGCGTCGAAGATCACGTCGTAGGTCTCGCCGTTCTTCGTAAAGTCCTCTTTGGTGTAGTCAACCACCCTGTCGGCTCCCAGAGATTTCACCAAGTCCAAATTCCCGGTACTGCACACGCCGGTAACTTCTGCGTTGAAGCACTTGGCGAGCTGAACAGCGAACGTCCCCACGTTTCCCGAGGCTCCATAGATGAGCACCTTCTGTCCACTCGTGATGTTGCCTTTCCTCAGGAAATACAGGGCGGTGTTCCCACCAAAAGAAATGGCGGCGGCTTCCTCAAACGTTGCGTTTGCCGGTTTGATCGACAAACAACCATCCTCAGCTATGCAACGGTACTCGGCATAAGTGCCTGTGCCGGGATCGTGTCCGATGTACGCAAACACCGGTTCTCCGACCTTGTACCGTGTTACATTCTTGCCTACCGATTCAATTACCCCGGACATTTCAGACCCCAGTATTGCGTGCTTTGGCCTTCGGATACCAAGGACGATTCGGGCGGGCAGCCAGTAGGAGAGAGGGACTCTGAAACCCCGTACCCTGGAGTCCCCGACATTAACGGTGGTGGCATGAACCTTTATCAATAATTCATTGTCCCTGGTAGCAGGTTTCTCCACTTCTCTGAGCTGAAGTACCTCCGGCGGTCCGTATCTTGTGCAAACAACGGCTTTGATGGCCTTCCTCCTATTCCGCGTCGGTGCGTACCTTCTTGAGCGCCACCTTGGGGCCGGTCGGCCCGGCCGGCTTGCAGCCACCCACTGTAGGCCGCCAACATGAAGCCATCAGCGAGGAGCCGACTTTCGGTGTGTGTTGTTCGTGAAGACCAGCTCCGGCCGCACTGTCTCCGAGGCTGCGCACGTCCTACGTCTGGCGCAGACTGCCGTGCCGGGACATCGCGGTCAGAACGGCGCACGTGTTGCATCCCAGCGCGGCAAGGTGTAGAACTCCCGAGGCATCGGTCGCTCGGCCGGACTGATTGTCGCAGCCGACTACCGATGGCCCCGTCTGCAAGCCGCCCATCTCCCGGGTCTATTCAATTGAGGTACCCATGACCACCGCATCATCCGTACGGCAGCGCTACGAGAAGCTGCACCCCAAGTCGAAGGTCCTGGCCGCGCAGGCGCGTGACCTCTTCCCGGAGGGCGTGACGCACGTGTCGCGTCGCTACGGGCCCTTCCCGCTCTACATGGACCACGGCCTCGGGCCGCGCAAGTGGGACGTGGACGGCAACGAGTACGTGGACTACCGCACCGGCCACGGCTCGATGATCCTAGGCCAGGCCAACCCGGCCATCGTGAAGGCCGTCCAGGAGCAGATGGCGAAGGGCACGCACCTGTCGTCGGGCACAGAGCACGAAGTCAAGTGGGCGCAGACGATCAAGCGCCTGGTGCCGTCGGTGCAGAAGATCCGCTTCGTCTCATCGGGCACCGAGGCCAACATGATGGCCTTCCGCATCGCCCGGCGCTTCACCGGCAAAGAGAAGATCGTCAAGTTCAAGGGCGCGTTCCACGGCTGGTCGGACGACGAGTACGTGACCGACCCCGAGACCGACCGCAAGTACGGCATCCCGCGCGGCACAAGCGCGGGCGTGGTCAACGTCGAGGCGCACAGCCTGCCGGCGCTGGAGAAGGCGCTTGCCGGCCACAACGACATCGCCGCGGTCATCTGGCAGGGCAACGATATGGCACGCCCGGAGTACGTCAAGGGCGTCGAGGCGCTCTGCCGCGAGTACGGCGTGCTGTTCATCATTGACGAGGTCGTCAGCGGCTTCCGGTGGTCGCGCTCGGGCGCGCAGGGCATGTTCGGGGTGAAGCCGGACCTCAGCAGCTTCGCGAAGATCCTGGCCGGCGGGCTGCCCGGGGGCGCAGTGGCCGGGCGCGCCGACATCCTGGACGTGATCGGCGAAGGCGGCGTCCGCCACCCCGGCACGTTCAACGCCAACCCGCTGTCGGCGTCCGCGGGCGTCGTCGCGCTGGGGAAGATCGAAATGGAGCCCATCGGCGAGACGGCGGAGAAGCAGGCGAAGCGGCTGCGGGCCGGCATCAACAAGGTGCTCAAGAGCATGGAGATACCCGGCGGCGCCTACGGGCTGTCGTCCATAGTCATGGTGAGCCTGGGCGCAGACGTGGACGCAAGCGACCCCTACGCTGTCCCGAAGGGCACTGAGCAGGGCGGGCGGCCCGTCGGCAACGCGGTCGTGGACGAGCTGCACCTGGCGCTGATCAACGAGGGCGTGTGGTCGCACCCGCAGTCGCTGATCCTTTCGGCCACGCACACGGACAAGGAAATAGACATGACGGTGGACCGCTACGCCGCGGCGCTGCGCGAGGTCCGCAAGGCGGGGTCGATTTAGGGACGCGTCGCGACTTCGCAAGGAAGCCCTCACCCGCCGGGAGAAGGTTGCGGTGAGGTGGAAGTCCGAATCGTTCACCAATGCCCGCCGCGGTGATGTCATTCTGAGGGCGAAGCAAAGCGAAGCCCGAAGAATGTAGCTCACAGTAAAACGCTCCGACTGGCGCAGAGGTCGCGTCGCGATTTGAGCTAGATTCTTCCCCCGGCTTCCGCCGGGGTCAGAATGACAACATCGGGAGGTCCGCCGAAAGGATCCCAACGTGCCATTCGCGACGAACGAAGGCGTCCGCATCCACTATGAGGTGGAGGGGCTAGGCGCGCCGCTTGTGCTGATGCATGGCTCCGGCGCCGACGGCGAGAGCTGGCGGGACCGCGGGTACGTCCCGGCGTTCAAGGACAGGTACCGCTGCATCCTGATTGACGGCCGCGGACACGGCGAGAGCGACAAGCCGCGCGACCCGCACGCCTACTACCTGAGCCTCCGCGTCGCGGACATCGTCGCCGTCCTGGACGCACTCGGCGTCAGCAAGGCCCACTACTTCGGCTACTCAATGGGCGGCTGGATAGGGCTTGGTGCGGCAAAGTACGCGCCGTCGCGGTTCACGTCGTTTGTCATCGGCGCGTCACATCCTTACGAGCGGAGCATGGCGCCCGGGCGCGAGGGGTTCAAGAGAGGCGTAGAAGCCTGGGTCGCAGAGTCCGAGAGCAGGTGGGGCGTGCAGGTCTCTGCTGCAATCAGAGCGCGCATGTTGCGCAGTGACATGACGGCGTTACTGGCGCTCACACGCGACCGCCTGGATATGTCGGAGGTCCTGCCGACGATGACCATGCCGAGCCTGTTCTTCGCCGGCGATGCCGACCCTCTGTACGACAGCGTGAAGCGTGCCGCGCAGCACGCACCCGACGCGCAGTTCTTCTCGCTGCCCGGTCTTGACCACAACGCTGGGATGCGCCGGAGCGACCTTGTCGCCCCGCGTGTCCGTAAGTTCCTGGACGGCGTGCCTGCTGCCTGACAGGTCGGGCCGGGTGGACGCGGTGATGTCATTCTGAGGGCGATGAGGAGCGGAGCCTGATGAATCCCGTGCGCCGTCCCGGCTTCGAGGCGAAAGGGATTCTTCGCTCCGGCCCTGCGGGCCTTCGCTCAGAATGACATCGGTATGTCCGCGGCAGACATCAGCCCGCAACCGTTATCCCGCAGACAGCGGCCGCACCTTGCGCTCGTAGCTCGGCTTCCACCAGAACCGGTACAAGAGGCGTGCGCCCCACGGCACCTCTTTCAACACGGCCCGGCGCTCTGCGTCGTCCGCGGCCGACAGCACCCACGGCAGCGCCGCAGCGATGTCCCCGAGCGGGCTCTTGCGTACTGACTTCTTGCCCATGGCGCGAAGCTCTTTGTACGTGAGACAGGACCTGGCGCAGGACACCATGTCCCCCTCTTCGTAACGCAGGTGGCTCTCGACGTAGCCTGTCAGCGCCGTGAGCCTGGGCATGAGTTTGCTTCGCTCGGCGTCGAACAGGCTGCCCTCTGCAACCGCCAGACGGGCGACATCGCCCTTCATCTCCTTCAGCATCATCATCAGGCCCTTGTGCTGCTGGAAGATCGCGGCCTGGTGAGGCGCGAAAGACGGCACTTTTTCAGTCAGCACCGGGCAGACGGCGTCATCCTCGCCGGTGTGGTGCATCTTCACCGTGCGGTAGACGGTGTCGAACAGGTCAGACAGCGCGTTGAGGCGCGTGGTGTCGCCCGGCTTCAGGGCGCTGACTGTCCCGGCGAGGGCCGGGATGTCTCTCCGCATGGCTTTGTGGGCCAGCAGGAACATGTTCATGTCGTCCTGCGTGACGGGGCGTTCTTTACTGTTCCGGCGCGAAACGAACATCGCTACATCCGGGGGCAGAGTGTACACAAGCGGACTGCGGCGGCGACGGAGGCCGCGTGATGTACCCCTGATAAAGTGCCTCCGCGGACGCGACTGCCCGGCCGGGATGTCATTCTGAGAGCGAAGCAGAGCGGAGCCCGAAGAATCTAGCTCAAACCTCGGCGCGACTGGCGCCAGGGGACGACGCCCGGACTGGTGCAGATGCCGCGTCGTCGATTGAGCTAGATTCTTCGCTTCGGCCAGCCAGGCCTCCGCTCAGAATGACATGATTCCGTGCGGTCGGCTGGATGCTGCGCCTCGACATCCGCGCGCCGGCCGGCGCGCTCACCCCGCCACCACCACGAGCAGCGTCCCGGCAGTCGCGACGGCCGCCCCTGCCACGGCCAGCGCGCTCATTCGCTCGCGCAGGAAAATCACCGCCAGCGCCAGCGCGAAAACGGGCGCGGTGCTGGCGAGCACAGCGGTCTTCCCGGCGGCGGTGTTGGCAAGGGCGTAGTTCCATAAGAAGGTGGAGGCTGTGAAGAACCCGGCGCTGACGAGTACCCAGGTCCAGTCCCGACGACCTGCCCTGGGCAGCGCCGCCTTGCGCCCCATCATCACCCCGACGCCGATGTACACGGCTGCCGCGACGACATTGCGCAGCAGCGCCGCGGTCAGGGCGTCGGAGCTCTCGAGCCCCCACTTTAGGACCATGAGCCCGAGCGTCCACAGCACCGCGGTGACCGCCGCCAGCACAACTCCCCTGGGGAGCCACGCCCCGACAGGCCGCGCCAGCAGGCCGGCCCGCGTTGCCGGCAGCGCGCCCCGCGACTGCGCAACGTCGGCAGCTCGGGCGACGGGTAGCGCGACCTGCGTCGAGGCGGCTTCAGCCGGCCTCGGCTTCGACTTGCCGGGGCCGTTGAGTATGTAGACCCCGGCCACGATCGCGGCCGCGCCCGCTGCCGCCAGAGGCAGCACAGCCTCGTCGAAAAAGATCAGCCCGGCCAGCAGCGACATCAGCACATACAGCCCGGTGACGGTCGTGTACGTCCCGCCGACGGTCCCGCTGGAAACCGCGGTGAAGAACAAGTAAGAGCCCAGCGTGTTCAGCCCCGCGGCGGCTGCGAACAGCAGCAGGGCCGATGCCGGGGCGCGGGCCATCTCAGCCAGGCCGCCGGTGGCCGCCATGATTACCAGGAAGATCAGCCCGGCCACCACCGTGTGCGCGGTTATGAGGTGGTAGGGCTTCATGGCGGGGCCGAGGACCTTGGCCGTCACGCCGGTCGCGGCCCAGGCCGCCGAGTTGAGCACCGCGGCCAGCTCGCCAGAAAACATCGCCCACCAAGTGCCCGGCCCAATGCCAGATGACGCCGAAAGGCCCGCGCAGCAGGCCAGTGGAAATGTTACCCGTCTCGATTAACGGGCCAGCGCGGCCAGCAGGCGGGCGTTCAGGCGTATGCGATACGCCCCTATGTCGGACCGGCGCGGGTCGTGGCCGGGGACGGCCCCTACAGCGCCGACTCGTCCCGGTCGCCGGTGCGGATGCGGTAGACCGCGTCGACGGAGCGGATCCAGATCTTGCCGTCGCCGATGTTGCCCGTGTGGGCGGCTGCGATGATGGCGTTCACAGCGTCGTCAACCGAGCGGTCTTTCACCACGACCTCGATCTTCAGCTTGGGGACGTACTCCACCCGGTACTGGGCGCCCTGATACTCCTCAGTCGACCCGGCCTGCTGGCCAAAGCCGCGGACCTCGGTCAGGGTCAGGCCCTGCACGCCCGCACGCAGCAGCGCGTCCCGGACCGGTCCCAGCCTTTGCGGACGAATGACCGCTGTGATGTGCTTCATCGTTCACCTCACTCAACTGAAAGTTAGCACCCGCGACGCCCGCGGGCGGGTGTAGCTCATGGCAGGCACATGAGGATACCCGTGGCCCGACGCGATGCGCGGCCTGGCGCGATCGATGGGGCGCAGTGGAGCCACCCGGGCAGACTGGTCGTGTCGGCTCCCTGAACTCATGGAAGGGGCAGAGCGCCGGTGCGTCTGATGAGTCGCGCCCCTCACCCTCGCCCTCTCGCGGCGGGAAAGGGGACTGAGTTGCGCCCGTTCGCCCTTCGACCCTTCGGCCCGGCTCAGGGCAGGCTGGCTCAGGGCCGACGGGCTCGCGTACGCCAAAAACAGACTGGCCCCCCGGCAAGCCGGGGGGCCAGTCAACTGACCCTGAGAAAAATCTGGGCCAGCAGTCGCCGCCGTTACTTCTTCTTCGCGGGCTTCTTGGCGGTCTTCGCGGGCTTCGCGGCGGGCTTCTTGGTTGCAGCCATTTCAGGCTCCTTACATAGGGCCATACCGGTAAGGATGGAAGCGCAGCGCTTCGACAACGCTGCTTGACGCTTCAGGTAGACGCCCGGCTTCTGCCCGGCGTTCGTCGCCCACCCTTCGGACGGACCCAACTGGCCCGCTATCGTCAACGGGCCTGTCATTTGTGAATGTTAGTGCGAGTCGTTCCAACGAACAATGGGGGTTTGCCTCAATCCTCAATGAATCTGGAAAAACGTGCGCGCGTTTTCGTACTCGCGACATAGCGACGCGCGATGTCTTCTGATCTGCGGACCGCGAGTCCCGGCAGACCGAAAAATTTCGTGCCAGCACCTACGCGGCAGGTCGCGCGCGTTGGGGAAGATTCGCCGTACCGCATGCGCGCATGCTAATTTCCCCGGCGCCGCGCGCAAGCCACGCGTGTCATAACGCGCCGCGCGCGGGCCAGTGTCGATCTCCGCGCTGACAGCGCGCCGCTCTCGGCACGCGCTCATATCTTCAGGCGAGTTGGCCAGCTCTTCGTGAGCGGCGCGCCAACTAGAGGACATCCAGACAATTGGACGGACAGAAGGACTCTCGCCCTCTCCCTAACCCTCCCACGCGATGGGGGAGGGGATTTCAGGATGACCCCTATCTCAGCTCGCACTTGATGCCGGTCTCGGCGCAATAGGACTCGAACCACTCGACGACCTCGCGGTGGTAGGGGATGCCCCGGCGCGTGCGGTCCTGGAACTCCTCGTGCTCCGACAAGCCCGGATACAGCACGCGCTTGTGCCCCGGCGCGGCCGGGCTTGAGGTGAGGGCCTCCAGCATGCGGTCCATGTCGTCCTTGAACTTCTCGACGTCGGTGAACGCGGCGACGTCATAGGCGGTGAAAAAGCTCCCGCCTGCGTGCTCCAGCAGCGGGCCGGGGCCCATCGCCGAAAGCTCATTGCAGAAGATCTCGTTCATCAGCGCGATGCCGTAGGCCTTGTGCGACCCGTTCTCGCGCGTCCCGCCGAAGGGCAGCATGTAGTAGTCGCCGGCCCTGGGCGCGGGCGCCTCCTCCATGATCGGCGTGCCGTCCTTGTGCGCCAGCCAGCCCGGGTAGATGCTTGCGCCGACGCGCCTGGCCAGCTCGATCTTGTTGCCGGCGACCTGGGTCGTGGCGATGTCCAGCAAGAAGGGCGGCATCTTGCGGGCCGGCGCCGCCCATGCGACTGGGTTGGTGCCCAGCAGCGGCTTCGCGCCGAAGGTGGGCAGGGTCAGGTGCCCGCCGCCCGCGGTCATCATGTGGCCGAGCATGTCGTGCTCGGTGGCCATGTGGGCGTAGTAGCCGCAGCCTGCGAGGTGCCCGGTGTTCATGAGTGACACTGCGCCGATGCCGTGCTTGCGCGCCTTGTCGATGGCCATGTTCATGCAGAAGGCGCCGACCTCTGTGCCGAGGGCCATGTTGGCGTCCACGCGGGCCGTCGTGCTGGTCTCCTTGATGACCTTCGGCCTGGCGCGCGGGTTGAGCGATTTTTCGGCGTACTGCTTCACGTAGCGGCGCAGGCCGTTTGACACGCCGTGCGACTCGACGCCGCGCAGGTCGTTGGTGATGAGCACGTCGGCGCTGGCTTTTGCGCCGGCCGCGCTGACGCCGGAGTGGCGCAGGACCGCCTCGGTCGCGGCGCGGATTTTCTCCTGCTTGACGTAGACGCGGTCTTTTTCAGGGACGTGGAAGCGTTCGAGCATGTCTGTCCTCCGTGTGTGGCTTGTTTGAACAGTCAGTCCGACTCCACCGCTCGTCCTTCGACAGGCTCAGGACGAGCGGGCCGCCGTCTGCGGAGACTGCCCGGTCCGTCTGCGTGGACTTACCTTGACGGGCCACTCCCATACGCGTTGCAATCCTGCCGCCGTCCGTGCGACTACCGTGGGCTGGGACGATGTCCTAAAGACACCCCGGCGTCCACCCGAGGGCCGTGCCTCAGGCAGGACTGCAGACCGGACGGCGCTGAGACTTTACACACCGCGCTGAGGAGGTGGGTACACCGATGACTACCGACACCGCAGTCAGGCCCCAGGCCCCGGCTCGGGAAGCCTCGTCAGCCGCCCAGGACACCGCGGCCCGGGGGCGTCCGGCCTCCGAGATCTCCGCAGACACCTGGAAGCCGTACCCGGTGTCGGCGATCATCGGCGGGCCGCAGCAGGCGGCGCAGGAGCGGCGCGCGCCAGGAAAGGTACGGCAGGTCGTCCGGGGCATCCGGCACATGTCCCTGCTCGGCAGCGCCAAGTCAAAGTTCGGCGCAGACGTGTTCCCGGGCGGCAGGATTATCGTCCTGCTCGGCGGCGGAGAGCTGGATTTGAGCCAGGCCAAGCTCCCGGCTGAAGGGGCGACGCTGACGGTGCTGTCTGCCTTCGGCGCCTACCAGATCATCGTGCCGGCCGACTGGAACGTGACCATGCGCGCCGCGACCGTGGTGGCGAGTGTGGACGACAAGCGCAAGGCGGCGCCGGCGACGCGTGGCGGGACGCTGACGCTCACCGGGCTCGTGTTCTTTGGCGGCGCCAGCGTCAAGTAGGGAGAGCGCGGCGAGCGCGGCGGCTCAGTCATTCTGAGCGAAGGCCCGGCGGGCCGTAGTGAAGAATCTAGCTCTGAGGGCGACGCGCCGCCGTTTGAGCTAGATTCTTCGCTCCGTGCTCCGCACTCCGCTCAGAATGACAAGTCGAGGCGCGCCAGCAGAAAGCGCGCGCCAGGACAAAGAATGACACCCGCCGCCCCGCTCACCCAACCGGCCGCGCCCTATCAAGCAATCCCTTGAGCGTGCCGCCCAGGATGGCCGCCCGGTCAGTCGCAGACACGAAATCGCAGTGGGTGCGGAACGCCTCCAGCGACTGCCGGTAGGTCATGTAGAAGAGCACCGGCGGGTAGTCGGAGCCCCAGCACATGCGCGGCCCGTACTTCTGGTACGCCGCCTTGTAGACCCACATGGTGTCCTTATACGGGTACTCCCAGCCGCGCTCCTTGCCCTGGAGGTACCCGAACCCGGACAGCTTCAAGTAGATGTTCGGCAGCTTCGCCGACTCCAGCACGCTGTTGAGGTCCGGGTGCGGCGCGGGCTCGTGCGCAGATACGCTGCCCATGTGATGACAGAGGACCGGCACGTCCGGGAATTTTTCTGCCAGTTTCCGGAGCGCCGCCTGGTGGCTCGGGCGGCAGGCGATGGACGCGATGAGCTTCTGCTCCGAGGCCACGCGCCAGAAGTCCAGGCCGTCGCCGCTGAGGAACCAGGCGCCGTCGTCCTCCGAGGCGATGTAGTGGGTGAACCCCTTCATGGGCCACTTCTTCGCCGCCGCCTCCAGGCGCGCTGCCGCGCCACGGGTGTGGTAGGTGGGCGACCAGAACGAGTCAATGTCAGCCCACTGGTGGAGGCGGTCCGGCCAGCGACGGACCGCGGCTGCGATGTAGTCGTTGTTGTCCCAGTTGCGCCAGATGGCCGCGGTGGTGATGGTCGCCTGGTCCACACTTGCAAGGTCCATCTGGTCCAGGAGCTGCTCGACGATGCTGTGTGACTCCGGGTCGGGCACCGGCGGGAGGTAGGGCCAGTAGCGCCAGGCGTGGCAGTGCGAGTCGATGATCATGGGCGGCAAGTCCCTCGCGGCGTGCAGCGGTGTATGGGGCGGGTGCGCGGCTATCGCGGGCCTGGGTTGGTGCGGATGTCATTCTGAGCTAAGGCCCCGAGGGCCGGGGCGAAGAATCTGGCTCAAACGGCGACGCGCTGTCGTCCGAGCCCGAGGGCGCGCCATGATCCGAGCCAGATGGCGGGCTCGTCGTCCGGGCAGAGGGCGCGCAGTCCTCCGGGCCAGACGCGGCATCCCCTGAGCAAGGCGAGGCGTTGTTCTCCGGGCCAGACGCGGCGTTCCCTGAGCTAGATTCTTCGCTCCGTGCTCCGCACTCCGGTCAGAATGACAAGTGGCGGCGCGGCCCATCTCACGCGCCAATGCTCCTCCTACGTTTTCCGGCGCAGCGGGGCATTCGCGCGGCAGGACGCGCCCCTCCGTAACGGGCGCGTCACACCTCCGCAACACCGGCGTAACATTCCCGCCCTAGCCTGCCGGGGTTGCATCGTCCGGTCCTGACCGCACGGGGCCAGGCAGCGAAAATAGGAGGGAGCAAATGATAGACAGCGGCTCAACGGCATGGATGCTGGCCGCGACCGCGCTGGTGCTGTTCATGACGCCCGGTCTCGCCTTCTTCTATGGCGGGCTCGTGCGTGCCAAGAACGTCACCAGCACGATCATGTACAGCTTCATCGCCATGGCTGTCGTGAGCATCGTCTGGGTGCTCTGGGGCTACAGCCTGGCCTTCGGCCCTGGGAACGAGTACATCGGCAACTTCGACTTCCTTTTCTTCAAAGACGTGACATCGGCGCCGCTCAGCCTCCCTGGCACGACCACCGCGGACGGCACGCCGCTGTATGCGATCCCGCATACCGCGTACGCCATATTCCAGATGATGTTCGCGGTCATAACCCCGGCGCTAATCACCGGCGCGTTCGCCGAGCGGTTCAAGTTCACGACGTACCTGATATTCCTTGTGCTGTGGGTGACGTTTGTGTACGCGCCCATCGCGCACTGGGTGTGGGCAGGCAACGGGTGGCTGTTCGGACTCGGCGCGCTGGACTTCGCCGGGGGGACAGTCGTCCACATCAACGCCGGCGTGGCCGCGGTGATTGCGGCGCACCTGGTAGGCAGGCGCCGCAACCCGGGTGTCGAGCCGCACAACGTGCCATTCGTCGTCCTGGGCGCCGGCATCTTGTGGTTCGGCTGGTTCGGCTTCAACGCTGGCAGCGGCCTGCTCGCCAACGGGCAGGCGGTCAACGCATTCCTGGTCACCAACACCGCCGCGGCAGTGGCCGCGCTGGTGTGGGCGCTGCTTTCCTACTGGCAGACAAAGAAGATGAGCGCGGTGGGCGTGGCCTCCGGCGCTGTTGCCGGGCTGGTGGCGATCACTCCGGCCTCGGGATACGTGGGCCCGATGGGGGCGATGGGCATCGGCCTGGGCGCGGGCGTGCTCTGCTACTTCGCGGTCCGGTTCCGGCCGAAGTTCAAGCTGGACGACGCCCTTGACGTGGCCGCCGTCCACGGCATCGGCGGGATCTGGGGCGCACTGGCAACAGGCATCTTCGCCACGGCCGCTATAAGCGGGTTCACTCCGCCGGCAGGCGACGGCTGGATCAACGGCCACGTGGCGCAGGTCTGGACCCAGCTCCGAGGCGTGCTTGCGACCATGGGCTACTCGCTGGTCGTCACGCTGGTGATACTGCTGGTGCTCGACAAGGTCCCCGGTCTGGGCCTGCGTGCCTCTGAAAAGAGCGAGGACGACGGCCTGGACATCTCCGAGCACGGTGAGCGTGCTTACGTGAGGGACGGCGCAGACTAGTGTTTATGCGCGCCAGCCTCCCTGCCGGGCGGCTGGCGCGGAAATAGCCGGGCGCAGGCAACGGGTGCCTCCAGCACCGGGCCGCGCCCCGGGCGCCGGTCGGCAACGGCCCGCGCTAGAGGAGAAAATGCATGGTCAAGATAGAGGCGATCGTCCGGCCAGAGCGCATCAACATCATCGTCGAGGCGATCGAGGCGGCGGGGTGCCGCGGCTACCACTTCGAGAACGTCACCGGGCGCGGCCAGCAGGGCGGCGTCGAGGTGTTCACCGGCCGCGGCGGGACGACCGCGGTGCGGACGGCCCTGCCCAAGACGCTGCTGGTGGTGGTGGTCGAGGACAAAGACAAGACCAGGATTGTAGACGCCATCGTCAGGGCGGCACGGTCTGGTGAGCAGGGCGCCATCGGCGACGGCAAGATCTTCGTGTCGCCGGTCACAGAAGTGGTCCGGGTGCGGACCGGCGAACGCAACTCCGCAGCGCTGTAGACCTGGCTCGGCTCAGGCGTGGCCCATCGACAAGCTCGAGGCGAGCGGACCTGCCGACGGCCATGTCATTCTGAGGCCCGAATGGGCCGAAGAATCTCTTCCCGCACTGACATGAGGATGGCGCCTGTCATCCTGAAACAGATTCTTCGCTCTGGCCCTTCCGGTTCTTCGCTCAGAATGACCGTATCGAGGGCCTCAACGGTCGCGGCATGCGTAACGGCAGACCACGGCGAGCCCTTACTGTCTGCAGGGGCTACACGTTTGTCCAGCGCGGCCTCGGCGCGGTATGATTCCAGTTCGGGGCAGGCTGCCGACGCGAGAGCGGACGCGCCCTGCTGCGTCTCCGGAGGAGCGTAGCTCAGTTGGCTAGAGCAGCGGTCTCCAAAACCGCAGGCCGGAGGTTCGAGTCCTCCCGCTCCTGCCAGGTCTAGCCCGGCAGTGGCCGCCGTGCCCGGAGGCCGCGAACGGCCAGGTCCGGGGAGACGTTGGACGCCGGGTCCCGCGGACCCCGGCGCAGGCGCCACATGGGCCCGGCTGCGGCAGGCGGCTCGCGACAGGCACCCGCCGGAGAAGTCTCCGCAGCGAACGCCGAGGTGTTGAAATGGTAGACAAGCAGCGTTGAGGGCGCTGTGCCCGTTAAGGGCGTGCGGGTTCGAGTCCCGCCCTCGGCACCATCCCAGCCACCCGTAGGGGCGCTGCTTGCTGCGCCCGTGACACCAACCCGCGAGGGCATGGCTCGCCATGCCCGTCGGATCGCCAACTCCAACGCGGTCTCGCGCACCGGGACCGTACCCGGAAGCCCGCACCCAGCAGGGCTTCCACGACTGCCGGACAAACGCCGGCCAACATCGAGGCGACGTAGCCAAGTGGTCTAAGGCAGGGGTCTGCAAAACCCCGATTCGGCGGTTCGAATCCGCCCGTCGCCTCCAACTTTCTCGACCCTCGCGGACGCCGGCGACTTCACCCGGGCCCGACGCGCCAACCGGTCCCGCGCACCGTCCGCCCAAATCCAGACTGTTACACTTCGTTTCCTGCTTTCCTGGACTTCCCCAAGCCCCACAAACTGGAGTCCTTCGCCCAGCAGACTTTTCCCGGAGTCCGCCCATTATGTCCACCGAACGCGCCGCAGCCGCGGTGTCCTCACTCCCGGCTCTAGAAATCGCGAGCCCGGCCAACCCTCTCCAGGTCTATATGGACAACCTGGCGCCGGACCTGCTACGCCATAGGTGGCTCAAGAGCCGCGCCACCCGTTGGGACTACGAGTTGACCCGCCTCAGCCTGCTGGAGGCGCTCGAGCCGTCGCCGGCCGACCGCATACTGGAGATCGGCTGTGGCCCCGGCACGTGGACGCGGGATGTGGCCGGCCGTTGCGGTGAACTCGTGGCGGTGGACCTGTCCGCGAGGATGATCGAGCAGGCCAGGAAGCGGGCAGCCGGCCTTCCCGTCCGGTTCATCCACTCAGACTTCCTGGAGTCCCAGCCCGGCGAAAGATTCGACAAGGTATTTTCGGTCAGGGCCATGGAATACATCCATGACAAGGAGCGTCTGGCGAGCAAGATCGCCGGGGCGCTGGCCCCCGGCGGCACAGTGGTCCTCATCACCAAGAGCCGGTTCTCGTTGTGGCGGGGACGACATCGTCTGTTGCAGACATTTGGACTGAACAGCGCGTCCAGTGGTCCGCGTGACCCTGGCGCGCTGCGGCAGAGTGGCTATTCTCAGTCCTTCACCTCGCCGCGTGACATCACCATGATGTTCGAGCCCCACGGGATCGTCCCGGTCAATGTCAGGCCGGT
>CAYWBD010000185.1:0-10520 GCA_964456315.1 uncultured Thermoflexus sp. | reverse complement strand
ATCGGGTCCGGCGACCGGAGCAGTGGCTCCACATGTGGGCCTATCCCAGTGAGGAACTCCTTGAACGGATCGCCTCGTATGCGGTTCAACCACCGGTGAACTGCCTGCTCGTCGGCCGGCGTTAAGCGCCCATCTGCATCTGGCATGTTTCTCTCCCGCGGCTGGTGATCGCGGAAGGGTCGCACAGAGACCAGAATGGTTCAAGTGGACGATTCCCGCCGTCGCTACGTCGCCGTCACCGGCGCACGGCGCGCAAGCAGCCGGCCCTCGACCAGCACCGACTTCGAGCCTGCATCTGTCCGCATCAGCCCGTACACATGCCAGCCCTCGGACAGGAGCGCAGTGTCCGCTGCCGACAGCGTCACTGCCGCCTGGTCGTTGGCGCCCGCGCCGTTCTCGATCACTATCCCGCTGCCCCCCGTGGCCTTTGTGACCACGGCCGCCCCGTCCGGCGACGGCCGCACCTGGAACCGCAGTGACCATCCGGTCATTGTCTGAGGGGTGACGCCGTCTGCCTGGACCACCCTCACCCTGACCGTGCGGTCCTCGCCGAGGCGCACGTTATCCTCAGGCCCGATGTCCACATTGAGCGCGCCGCTAGCCATTGGCCTGCCCCTTGATGACCGTCGAGGGTGCGAAACGCCCCGACACTGTTGTTGCCGCCGCCGCCCGTCCTGACGCCGGGACGCCCGGCGCGTGGCGGCCCAGTATGAATGGCGTCACGATGACAGGGGCCGCCTGCGCTCCCAGCCCGTCCCGCACGATGAACGCAACGCTGCCAGGGCTGAACCCTATCCCCTGCCCGATCAGGTGCTTTACGTCCGCCATTACGTCGTCCTCGTCACGCTGACAGGGTTCGCAGCGTCGCTCAGCGTGAACGTCATAGCCGCCGTCGCGCCGTCAAGTTTCTTGACCGTGAGCGTGGTCCCAGAGATCGCCTTCTCGTGCAGGAACTGCATGATCTGCAGCAGCGCCTGTTCCACCGTCGGGGCCACCCCGTCGGCTGCGTAGCTCTCCGTCAGCTGCACAGCCTTGACCGCGCCCGCGATCTCCGTCCCTACGTCCGCCGCCAGCTTCGCCGCAGTGATTACTTTGTCCTCCGCGCCGGCCAGGTGCACGTAGGGATACCCGGACGGGTTCCCAACTACTGGATTGCTGTTGAACCCGTACACGTCCGCAGGCGCCAGCGCCAGCAGTTCCACGACGCTTGTCGCGTTCGGCGAAGGGCTGAATGTCCCGTGTATGGTCATCACCTTCGTTGTGCCGTTGTATTGCCATCCCGTGCGTCCGGCCTGTCCCGCTCCCGTGCCGCCCACAATCCTGATCACGCACGGGATGTAGAACCCCGCCACGCTCGACGCGCCTGCGTCCAGCGTGACGCTCACCGCGTTGCCTGCCTGTGCCGTGAACCGCCGCAGGATTACCGCATCGTCCCAGTCCCGTACGCGTTCGTTGATGCTGTCGGCCGTCGGAGACCCAGGAACCGCCGTGTCCAGGGCACTGTCGACCTCTGCGTTCACGCTGGCTTTCATCGTGGCGCTCAGGTCCACCCCAGCGGTGATGCCGCCCAGCTGGGAGTCCATACGGCCGCCTGACAGCGCAGCTGGCAAACGGGCCTGAATATCGTTCGTGTCGGCAATGACGTCCCCAGCAGTCTGGGCGGTCCCGGCTCCCGTCGGCCCGACTTTCACAGCATTGGCATCAGCCAGGCCCGCAGCGTCCACCACCAGGTCCCGCCCAGCCGTGGCCGGTTTCAGGTACCCCACCGCGGACCCCGCCATCAGGTCGTCGTAGACCTCTTCCTCCAGCACACAGAACTCGTGCCACACCGGCAGGTGCGTGGCCGCGTCATCGAACTTGACCACCAGCCTGCCCACGGTGTTCGTGTCCGTGGCGTTCAGCTCTACCGCGTACCACCCGTTCGAGTCGTGCGTGACGGCCGTCGCGCTGTTACGCGCCGCAAACGCGCCACCGTCTTTCGAGACCTCGACGGTCGGCGACAGAGCCGTTTCCTCGGTCACGCCGTCCGTCTTGTCCAACGCCGGGCCCAGCCGCACCGTCTTTGTCGTGCTCTGCCTCAGATACATCAGGCCCCCACCCTCCGCTTCCTGTAGCTACGCATCATCGCTGGCACCGCAGACCCGCCGCCGCCGCCCGCCGTGTAGTCAACTTCCAGCAGAGCAGCCGCAGCACTGTCCCCGTCCCAGCTGTCCCAGTCGTTCACGTTGTCGTTCGACGCCCGCCCTTTCATGATCGCCACGATGTTGTTGATCTGCCCGTAGCTATCGACGATCTCCTGCAAAGCAGCAGCGAAGCTCGGAGACACGTCCACCGCGTCGCCGGCAGCGTCCAGCAACCACGCCACGCTCGCCGCCGTGAGCGCACGGTCGTTCGGGCTGCTGCCGCTGCTGAATGTCGCCGGGCTCGCACCGCTGTCCTCGCAGTGCAAGTCCACCGTGTACGCAGTCCCCACCCCGAAGTCCCGGTCCTTTATGCTCACCGTCGCGCTGTTGATCGTTGAGCCCGCAGGGATGGGCGTGCCCAGCACCCACCGGAACCCCGTGTCGATCACGTTCGTGCCGCTCTCGCCGGTGTAGACGAAGACCTCAGTGTGTGAGTAACCAGGGAACCCGCCGCCTACCGTGTCGTGCGCATCGTCTGCCGAGGCAGCCACGCGCTGGCTGATGGTGGTCATACAGCCTCGCCCTCAATGTCCGCCCCGGCCAGCGCCACCAGCAGCCCCTTGCGGTCGACCTGGTCCCTCACAAACGCCTCAGGAGCATCCTGCCGGGCCGCGTACGGACGGCCGGCCAGGGCGCCACGAGCACGCCGCCTGATGTACCGCTCGATCACCGCCCGGACCTCAGCACGCACGTCTACCGCCACTACCGCCGTTTCGTAGATGGTCCCGATCTCCTGGGTGCGAGGGTCCACGAACACACCGTCAGACGCCCGCTTGACCAGCGTCCTGCCCCCTGCCTCATCGCGCCGCTCTACCACACGCCTCCCCGTGGTCTCCAGCCCCAGCACGAAGTCGTTCACGAAGTCCGGTGGGTTGCCAGCAGCACGCCACGCTTCCGTCCTCCAAAAGTGCACCAGCACGTACAGACTCTCGCCAGTCATGGACCGCTCAATTACCCGGTAGTACGCCATCAAACAACCCCCAGGCAGCGCAACACCAGCCTCTGTCCCCATACTGATCCGCGCCGCGCCTGACGCGGCGCCGCAGACCGCCAGTCCGTCGCACAAAGCACCCTGGCAACGCCGGACTCGTCAAGACATGGCAGATTCAGGCAACCCTCGCCGGACTCCAACCGATCGGACCTGGCCAGATAGGCAACGCGCACGTTCGGCCCCTCCCACCCCGGACCCGGGAGTCGGGCCCCGCGTTGGCAGGGGGACTACCGTCCGTCCGGTCCGCGGCTGTTGAGTCGATTCCACAACGCCGACATCGCTTTCGGCAAGGCCCGGATGTCACGTCCCCGCCCGGGTGGGGTGACCGCGGTGGCGCCCGAGGGTCTTTTCCCTCCGAACGCGACGAGGCCGTCCTTGGTAGGGCGGCCTCGCGTTGGGTACTTGGTTCTCCCGGACGACCGGGCGTCGCTATCAGGCGACCTTGCGCACCTTGCGGGCGGCGGTCGCTTTCTTGGCCGGCGCCTTCCAGGCTGCCGCTGCGGGGGCCGCGCCATCGCCTTGCGATCTGGCCGCTGGAGCGTTGGTGCGGGGGGTAGCTGGCTTGAACTCGGTCACCTTGTTTCCGTTTGCAACGCCGGTCCCAGCGTCCCCTTGCAAAGACACGCTGTTAGAGAAGGCGCGTATCCTCGCTGTCTCCGTAAGGATCCTCTGCGTCTCCAGCTCATCCTCTGCGGCGGCGCGGGCCATCTGCATCTCGCTCAGGGCCTTGCGTATCTCTTCCGCGGTCTCCTGTCGCATGCGGTTGGCGATTTCCTGCGAGCCGGCGCGGGCCTGCGCCAGCAGCGCGTCAGCGGCGGCGCGGGCGCTGGACTGCACCTCTTCGGCGTAGTGCTCCGCCTCCCGCTTGAGGACCGCCGCCTGCTCCATCTTGGCCTGAGCGTTGTCCAGCGCGCGCTGGGCGTCCGCCTGTGCGCCGGCCTTCAATTGCTGGGCCTGGGCGAGGGCGTCTTCTGCTTCCTGTAACTTGATACGCGCCTGGGCCTGGAGTTCCGCGCACATCTGTTTGGTCGAAGTAATGGCGTCATGCTCAGCCTGGGCGCGGGACGCGACCGCCTCGGCCCTGCGCTGGCGTGACGCCGTCCGGTCATCGCGGGCAAGCTCCCGGAGGAGCAACGCCTGGCGCCAGGCGGCCTCTGCCGACGCGTTGTCGGTCGGGAATGCGCCCATCACATCAAATATGCTGGACTTCTTGGGATCGCGGCTAACAGGCATCTGGCTCCCTCGTCCGGCGGCGGGCCGGACCGTTGCAGTGCGGGCAACCCAAATCGCTGGACACCTGCGGTCTGAAGTGCCGGTCGCAGCGACTGCTCAAGCGCGCACATGCGCCCACATCCCTTCCAAAGTAGGCCGGTCACTGGGGAATATGACTGTCGCAATCACCGAATCAGCGTGCGGGCAAGCACCCACCGGCTGCCGCGCTTGGCGCTCTGGCGTCCCACCCACGACAGCCCGGGCGCCGGCACCCTTATGACCGGCCCGGCGCATCGGCGCATCACCGGCTCACAGTACGAGGGGCTCGAACGCCATTTGGGCGAGGTCATTGGGTCGCGGGTACTTCACTATGCCCTGCTGACTTCGACCATGGACGAGGCCGCCCGCCAGGCCGACTCAGGCGCTCCCGATGGCCTTGTGGTCCTGGCCGACTCCCAGACCGCGGGCCGGGGCAGGCATGGCCGGAGCTGGGAGTCGTCGCCCGCCGAGGACCTGCTGGTCTCGGTGCTGCTGTTCCCCAGGCCGGGCTTCATCCACCAACTGCTGATGCTGGCCGCGCTTTCGGCAGCCCAGGTGGCAGAGGACATCGCAGGCGTTCGTGCCACGCTGAAGTGGCCCAACGACGTCCGGGTCGGCGGCCGGAAGCTCTGCGGGGTGCTGGCGGAGACGCGCCAAGGCGCCGATGCCCGGCTGATGTCCGTCCTGGGCATCGGCCTGAACGTCAACCTGGACCCTGCGCGCGCCCCCGCCGGAATCCAGCCTGCCAGTTTGCGCTCGCTAACCGGCGCGCCCGTTTCGAGGCTCGCCGCGTTCCGGTCGCTCATCAGGAGCCTCGACCGTAGCTATGCCAGACTTGTCCGCGGTGAGTCGTTGGTGCCGGAGTGGTCCGCGAGGCTGGAAACGATCGGGAAGGAAGTCACGGTGTCGCCTGGAGGGCACGGGGCGGCCGTGGGCGTGATCAAAGGGGTCGCGGAGGGCGTCGACGATCTGGGCCGGTTGCTTGTCCGCGACGCCGCGGGCATAGTGTGGCCGCTGTCTGCGGGGGAAGTTACGCTGCAATCGCCTCAATAGCTGCGCGACTCTGGGAGCAACGGCCGGCAGGCTAGCCAGATGAACCTGCCAATCCGCAGTCTCGAAACTAAGCGAGGAAGACGTCCCGGCGGCTGAGGCACGCCAATCGTTCGGCAAGGAAGGACAGGCCATGTTTGACCTCTCCGGACTGACGGCCGCTGTCACAGGCGGGGGCAGCGGACTGGGGCTCGAGATGGCCCTCGCACTGGCAGCAGCCGGCGCGGACGTCGCGGTCCTTGGCCGCCGTCCTGGGCCCGTCGAAGAGGCCGCGTCGCGTGTCCGGTCACTTGGCAGACGGTCCCTTGCGGTATCCGCGGACCTTTCCGACGGAGCCCTCGCCACTGCCGCTCTGGCGCGGGTCAGCGCGGGGCTCGGACCGCTGGACATACTTGTCAACAACGCCGGGCTGGTCTCTGGTCAGGGCGGCAAGCCAATTTGGGACCTCACCGACGCCGAGTGGCGCTCTGGCATCAGCGGCATCCTGGACCCCGCGTTCTACTGCTCGCGCGCCGTCGCCAGGCAGATGTGCGACCGGGGCCGCGGCAAGATCGTCAACATCTCCTCCGGCCTCGGCGTCCGGGGCGCGAGGGACAACTACATGTACG
This sequence comes from uncultured Thermoflexus sp., assembly GCA_964456315.1. Taxonomy (GTDB): domain Bacteria; phylum Chloroflexota; class Dehalococcoidia; order Lucifugimonadales; family Lucifugimonadaceae; genus SHXW01. The sequence goes on along the minus strand of CAYWBD010000185.1, from coordinate 4,437 downwards.
GTTGCGCGAAGGGCGCGGTCGTGCAGCTCACACGCTCGCTCGCTGTCAGCCTGGGCCGGCACGGCGTGACGGCGAACTGCATCGTGCCGGGGTTCTTCCCTACTGAGGGCACCGCAGCGAGCCCGATGGCGCTGCCGTCTGCGGAGTTCATCCCGGCAGGCAGGGTGGGCCGGCCCGCGGAGATCGGGCCGCTGGCTGTCTGGCTGGCCTCGGCTTCGTCCGACTACATGACGGGTGAGGTATTCGTCATTGACGGCGGCGGCCTGGCAGGGGGTTACGCCCCCACCGGCTACGCACCGGTCTCACCGTGACGCGGCTGTGTCGACATCGTCGCCGCTCCGGCTCGCCCCGAGCTTGTCGAGGGGCCCCGCCCGATCCGCCAGTCGGATTGGGCGACACAGGCCGCAGACACGCTCGACGCAGACTAGAACCGCGCAGCCGGGAAGGGTGATGGAAGCCGATGTCCCGACTACACGCTAGCGCCCACCCGCTCGATGGCAAAGTGGCCCTGGTAACACTGTCGACGCATGATTGGGCCGAGGTCGTGGTTCGCACACTGCGGTCCGCCGGCGCAAGGGTGGCCCTGGCCACGGGGTCCGGCAGCGGCTCACGACCGCCTGACGCTGCGCCGGGCGTAATCGTGCTGGAGACGGGGGCTCAGGCCCGACCCGAGGTCGACCGCGCTGTGGCGGAAACCGTCAGCCGCCTCGGCCGCATCGACGTTCTGGTCAACCTCCCTGGGACCGAGCTCTTCCGTCCCGCCTTTCAGGTCTCGGACGCTGACCTTGCCGCCCTGTTTGAGCAGAACGTCGCCTCGGCGTACCGCTGGTGCCGCGCCGCCGGTGCTGTGATGACGGGGCAGAAGTCCGGACGGATCGTCACGTTCATCTCCGGGTTGGCCCGGCGAGGGCTGGTCAACGGCTCCGCTTACGCGATGACCCAGGCCGCGCTCGACGCCATGACGCAGTCGCTGGCCCTGGAGTGGGCGGCGTCAGGGATCAGGGTGAACGGCATCGGCTACGGCTGGACGGAATCCGTACGGAGGCCGCTTGACGAGCAGCAAAAAGACAAGCTGGTCCGCTTCCTGCCGCTCCGGCGCAAGGGCCACCCGGATGACTTGATGGGCCTGCTCGTGTACCTGGCATCTGACGCGTCGGATTTCGTCACCGGCCAGACAATCTTCATCGACGGCGGGGCCATGGCGCACGCCTGACACAGGCCCGCCCCGCCCGTTCGCCCTCAGCTTGTCGAAGGGCGAACCCGTGTCCCACAACACTGAAGAGGACTGCCCAGCAAGCGGGGCTACCGGGTGCCCGAAAGCCAGCCGTTTGCAGTTAGGAGCAAGTTGGCCCGCATCACCGTCCGGGTCCAGCCGAAGGCGTCGTCGAACGAAATCGTCGGCTACGACGATTCCGGCGTGCTACGGGTCCGGGTTACCGCGCCGCCCGCTGATGGCGCGGCCAATCGGGCCCTCATCGTTACGCTTGCCGCCGCCCTTGGCGTGCCAAAGTCGGGGATCATAGTCGTCCGTGGCGACACTGCCCGCGTGAAGCAGGTAGAAATCGCCGGCCTGACTGACGCGGATGTCAGAGCCCGGGTGCTCCAAGCGCAGAAGCCAGTACGAAAAGGATAATGGTCGCGATCATGGGGCTAATGTCGATCACGCCGATGCGCGGCACGATGCGCTGCAGCGGCACCAGGATCGGGTCGGTGAGCTGGTAGAGAATGTCCACCAACGGGTTTCCCCGGGCATTAGGGAACCACGAGGTCAGCGACCGGGCGATGATCAGCCACCCCATGATGTAGAGCACCAGCCCAATCAGCGGCAGGACATTCTCGGAGGTCACTTGGTGGACGCTCCGAGTTCCTCTCCGCGCAAGTACGCGGCCTTCACGGCCCGGAGCGTGGCGGCCCGGAAACCACCCTCTTCCAGCGCCAGCAGCCCCGCCGCCGTCGTCCCGCCCGGTGACGTAACGCCGTTCCGGAGGTCAGCCGGGTGCCTGCCAGACTCCCGCGCCAGCGCGGCGCTGCCTTGCACAGTCTTGATGGCCATCTTGCGCGCCACGTCGCCCGGCAACCCAATGAGCACACCAGCGTCGGTAAGCGCCTCGATGAACATGAACACGTAGGCAGGGCCGCTGGCGCTCAGCGCGGTCGCCATGTCGACGTACTTTTCCTCGCTGAAACGGACCTCGTCGCCCAGCGCGGCCAGCATCGTCTGCGTGAAGTCCAGGTGCGCCTTCGGCACGTCAGGCGATGCCGTCCAGGCGCAGACGCCCTGCCGTATCTGGGCCGGCGTGTTCGGCATGACCCTGATAAGCGACCGGTGGTCGAGCTTCAGGGCGATAGAGTGCATCTTGACCCCGGCCATGATGGACAGCACGGTTTGGCCGGCCGAGAGCACGCCTTTCAGCTCGTGCGCCGCGGCGTCGAACTGCTGCGGCTTCACGGCCAGCACCACGATGTCCGCGCCCCTGGCGGCCATGGCGTTGCTCGCTGTCGCTGTCACCTTGTGGGCCGCGAGCGCGTCGCGCCGTGACTTCACGGGCTCGCCCACGGCGACCTCAGCGGGCAGCCCGGCGGCGCGCACGCCGGCGATGATGGCCTCGGCCATCACGCCACCGCCTATGAACCCGAGTTTCATGGTCTACATCCACCCTGGCACAGCCCCGCCGCCCGGGTCACGCCTGCCGAACAAACCCCCTCCTGCCTGGGAGAGGGTCATGGGTGCGGTGACTGCCGCATCGTCCGATTATACGTTCGCCCCGCCTGCGGCCTTCAGATGGCCGCGCTGTCATTCTGAGTCCGGAGGGACGAAGAATCTCGCTCATACGGCGGCGCGGTGTACTTTGAGCTAGTGTCCCGACGCCGAAATGGAGCTCCTAATTGACCCCTCACCCGCGCCCACCTGCGGTGGGCACCCGTCTCCCGCAAGGGGAGAGGGAATGAAGGATATGGCCTCGGACCTCGGCGTCGGGACACTAGATTCTTCGCTCCGGCCCTTCGGGCCTTCGCTCAGAACGACATCGCCGCCGGGCGCGTAGGGGCGTTTCGCATACGCCCGCCTGGACCGCACCTCGGCCGCCGCGGGAGGGGCGTATCGGGCTCCCCTTCCACTCCCGGGTGGGGGGGCTTGCAATACGCCATTACGCCAGCGCGGACCTGCTGGCGAGCTGGGTCGCCAGCTTCAGGGCCTCGACCATGCCCGTGGCGTCAGCCTTGCCCATGCCTGCGATGTCGAACGCCGTGCCGTGGTCCACAGACGTCCGCAGGAACGGGATGCCGAGGTTGACGCTCACACTCTCCTCGAACCCGTGGACCTTGATCGCGATGTGCCCCTGGTCGTGGTACATCACCACGACAACGTCGTACTTGCCGGCGACCGCCTGGTTGAAGACTGAGTCCGCAGGCACCGGCCCGGCCGCGCCGATGCCAGCCGCGCGCGCCTCCTCGACCGCGGGCTGTATCTCGTCGAGCTCTTCCCGGCCGATCAGTCCGTTGTCGCTCGCGTGCGGGTTGAGCGCCGCAACCGCGATGCGCGGCGCCTTAAAACCCCAGGCGCGGAAGTGGAGGTCGGTCAGCTTGATGGCGCGCACCACGTTCTTGCGCGTCACGTACTCGCACGCCTCCCGCAGCGGCTTGTGGGTGGACAGGTGCATGCAGCGCAGCGTCCCCGAGACCAGCATCGTCGCCACGTACTCGGAGCCGGTCAGGCGCTTGAACACCTCCTGGTGGCCGATGTCGCCAGTCTCCGCAAGCTCCCAGGCCTGCTTGTTCACCGGGGCGGTCACCATCGCGTCGACTTGCTTGTCTATGCACAGCCGCGCCGCTTGTTCCACCCAGGCGTGCGACGCCCTGCCCGCTTCGACGGACAGGCGTCCGACAGGGAACTTGGTGGCTGAGTGACTGCCCACCTCCAAGACCTCGATGACCCCCGGCTGCGCGACGGCCTCGGCGACCGTCTTGATGAGCTTCACGCGGTCCCCGGAGCCGACGAGGCTGACGGCAGCCTGCATCTCCCTGACCGTGCCGACGATGAAAGGGCGCGCGCTGTCATAGACGCCCCGCTTCTGGAGCGCTTTGGCGATGACCTCCGCGCCGATGCCGCAGGGGTCGCCCATGGTCACGGCCAGCAACGGCTTGCTGCCTTCCGTGGAATTAGGCCGGGAGGCCATCGGCATCTCCAGTGCGACCGCAAGATCGCGTCGCCAGACAATTGTCCGAGATCAGCAGGCAGTATCGCGCTCACAGGCGGGGGTATAACATCGGCGCCTCGCCCACCTTTGCCGTGAACTGGAGCCACATGAGTCCAAGACCCGCCACCAGGGACACCGTTTACGAGGCTGTCCGCGGCTGGGCCAAAGTCCCCCACGGCATCTGGCTGCGCGAGGCGACCTCCGTGGCCGTTGACTCCCAGGACCGCGTCTACGTCTTCAA